>DATJCC010000127.1:0-31848 GCA_035514995.1 Microbacteriaceae bacterium | reverse complement strand
AGTCTCTTCCACCCGAAAAAAGACACCGCGGAGGCATCAGAACGACTCTAAAAAACTTTGGTCTGCTCTTGGGGGATAGAGCCTTTTTTCTACTGTTGGTCGGTTTTGGGATGACCTTCGGTTCGATGATGGCATACATTTCTGCTTCACCCTTTGTCGGACAGGTCTTCTTAGGCATGAATCAGATACAGTACGCTTTTGCTTTTGCGGCAGGAGCTTCAGCCCTCATTATCGCAAACTTTATTAACGCTAAGTTAGCACGCACTATTCAGCCCGCTTCGATGCTTCTTTTCGGCACAACTTTGAGTTTTGTTTGCGCGATTTTAATTTTATCCATCGTTTTATTGGGAGCGCTAACCTGGTGGATCTTTATTCTAGGAGCATTCTTACTAATAGCTGGTGTCGCGTTCACAATGTCCAATTCATCAGCGCTCGCACTTTTCATCGCTAAAAATGCGCGCGGTTCTGGCTCTGCTCTTCTAGGTGCATCACAGTTTCTTATCGGAGCTGCAGTTTCACCGATTGTTGGAGCTTGGGGTGAAAGCACCGCTCTACCAATGAGCATCATCATTGCTGCGGGAACGTTCCTAGCTTTCCTAGCAGCAGTGCTTTTTAACACCAAGTATCGAAAAGCTACTCGTAGTTAGCGAGCTAGCTCTTTCCAAGTTTAATACCGGCTCCAGGTATCGCTGCCAAAAGATTCTTAGTGTATTCCATTTGCGGATTGTCAAAAACTTCAGTCGTTGTTGCTTGTTCCACAATCTGCCCCTGCTGCATTACACAGACTCTATCTGCAATAAGCCTTACAACAGCTAGGTCATGAGTAATAAACAAATATGTCAAATCAAGCTCACGCTGCAAGTTCGATAGAAGTTCAAGTATTTGAGCCTGCACGAGCACGTCTAGAGCTGAAACAGCTTCGTCGAGCACAAGAATGTCGGGTTTCAGTGCCAAACCTCTCGCCACAGCGACACGCTGCCTCTGCCCCCCTGAAAGTTCGCTGGGATATCTTGTAGCGAGTTCTCGCGGCAAAGATACTTGGTCGAGCAACTCTAAAACTCTTGCTTTTCTACTTGCCTGGTCTCCCACATCGTGCACTGCGAGCGGCTCCATGATGGTATTTCCAATATTGTGCAAAGGGTCGAGGGATCCGTAGGGATCTTGAAAAACCGGTTGCAGCGTTCTTCGAAGCTCAAAAAGTTCTTGGGAATTTAAACCAGCTGTCTCTTTACCTTCTATTTGCACGGAGCCAGAAGTTGGTTCTTCCAGTTGCAAAACCATTTTAGCGATCGTTGATTTTCCTGATCCAGATTCTCCTACAAGTGCCATAGTCTCGCCACGTTTGATTGCAAAGTTGGCTCCCTCAACTGCCACAAGGTCCTCTGAACCAAAGTTGCCTTTACGCAACTTATAGACTTTGCGCAGATCACGCACCTCGATTACAGGAGCTTCATCTGTTGCTAAAGAAGAACCGTCTGTTTCTGCGATCTCTGTAATATCTAGCACACCGGTGGCTTTAGTAATAGCAGGCAAGCCTGCGTCTAACCGACGCGATGCGATGCTCGGCGCGGCGGCAACAAGCCGTTTGGTATAGGGATGCTGTGGCTGTTTTAGAATTTCAAGGCTGGGGCCCGACTCCACAATATTGCCCTGATACATTACAATCAGTTTCTCTGCTCGCTCGGCGGCAAGACCTAGATCATGGGTGATAAACACTACTGCACTGTTAAGATCGGCCGCTAGGCCTTGCAGGTGATCAAGCACTACCTTTTGCACAGTCACATCCAGAGCCGAAGTTGGCTCATCTGCGATCAACAGTTCAGGGTTCGCTGAGAGACCAATGCCAATAAGCGCGCGCTGCTTCATGCCGCCAGAGAACTGGTGGGGGTACTGTTTCATTCGACGCTCAGCGTCTGCTAATCCTGCTTGCTTTAAAACCTCGATCGCCCGTGCTTTAACAGCCTTGCGACCTTTAGCTAGACCGTTTGCCCGAATCGCTTCTTCAACCTGAAACCCTATAGACCATACCGGGTTCAAGTTCGACATCGGATCTTGTGGAACGAGCCCTATCTCTCTTCCACGAATGTGTTCCATTTCTTTTCTGCTAAGACCCGTTAAATCTTTGCCTTTCCAAAGCACTTCACCACCGGTTACTTTTCCGGTTCCAGGAAGCAGATTTATGACGGCATGCATCGTTGTTGATTTACCTGACCCTGATTCACCAACAATGGCAACAGTCTCACCAGGGTATACATCGAAATTTACGCCGTGGATAACTTCATTCTGTTTTTTATCGGTTGTAAACGCAACCTTCAAGTCTTTAACACTGAGTAGTGGTTGATTCATCGTCTTGCCCTCGCCTTCGGGTCGAGCGCGTCTCTAACAACTTCGCCCAGCATAATAAATCCAAGCACTGTAATCGTTAAAGCAGCCGATGGATAAATAAGTGTTTGTGGCGCATTCCTTAAATCTGACTGCGCAGCACTAATGTCATTACCCCAACTCATAAACTCTGCCGGAGGAAGCCCCACTCCCAGAAAAGATAAAACAGCTTCAGCGACAATTGCAGAAGATAGCGAGAGTGTAGTTACAACGATCACTGGAGCAATAGAGTTTGGAAGAACGTGTTTCACTAAAGTTTTGAACTTTGTCAGGCCTAAAGACTCTGATGCCATCACGAAGTCAGCGTTTTTTACTCTAAAAACTTCTGCCCGCAAAATTCTGGCGGTCACAGGCCAAGCAAAAGCTCCAATTGCTAATGAAATTACAAAAACGTTTCTGTGAGCTGACATAACACTCATAACAACGATTGCAGCGAGAATATAGGGTATCGAAAAGAAGATATCGCCGACACGTGAAATGACTGTATCAATTTTGCCACCGAAGTAACCAGAAAGGGCACCCATCACAGTTCCCATTAAAAAAGTCATCGTAACAACTATGAGTCCCACAGAAAGAGATGTTGAAGTTCCGTGCACAATTCGCGAATAAATATCGCATCCCTGTTTCGTAAAGCCGAGCGGGTGACCGGTTTCAGGCGGCTTGTTGGAAAGCGCTAACTGACACGAACGCGGATCAACTTGAGTGAAAAGTGTCGGAAAGAGTGCCATTGCTATAACCACGATTATGATTACCAGTGAGATCCAAAACATAGGTCTCACCCGCATGTCCCGCCAAGCATCGAGCCAAAGATTAGATTTTTTGTCTTTTAAGCGAACCGCGTCGACTTCGAGCACCGGCACTTCGTCAACCGGAGCAACAAAGTGCGGAATTTTACGTGAATTGCTATCAGGCATATCGAATCCTCGGATCTAGTACAGCGTAGAGCAGGTCTACAACCAGGTTAACTACCAGATAGACAACCACCATTACTGTAACAAACGAAACAACAGTGGCATTCTCGCCACGAATAATTGCTTGATAAAGCGTGTTACCAACACCAGGGACGTTGAAGATACCCTCTGTCACGGTTGCACCAACCATCAAAGCCCCGAAATCAGTGGCTGTGTTTGTAATAGTTGGTATCAGTGAGTTACGCAAAACATGAACAGGAACAACGCGCCCGCGTGAAAGTCCCTTTGAATAGGCGGTGCGCACAAAGTCTTGATTGAGTGTGTCGATAACCGATGCCCTGGTTAAACGCATGCTTGTTGCGTAGAGGCTTATTCCGAGCACGATTCCGGGAAGTAGCAGGTCTTGTAGGGGGGCACCGGAACCGACCGTGGTTCTAAACCAGCCAAGTTTTATTGCAAAGAAATACTGGGCGATAAAAGCGATCACAAATATCGGAAGGCTCAGCATGATCAGAGCGATTATTAGGTTAACGTTGTCAAACAGTTTTCCTTTGCGAATGCCTGAAAAAAGACCTATCACCACTGCAAGCACGAATTCAATCGCAATAGCAATGATCGCGAGTTTCATAGTCACTGGGAAGGTGCGCGCTAAAACCTCACCGACTGGTTGCCCTGAGAAACTCGTTCCAAAGTCTCCAACCAGCACACCTTTTATGTAGTAGAAATACTGCACTAAAAATGGTTGATCCAGGTGATACTGAGCACGTAGTCGTTCAAGCTGTGCCGGATTTGGTGTTTTATCACCGAACATTGCTAGGACTGGGTCGCCCGGCATGGCAAAAACCATGAAATATATGAGAAGGGTGGTTCCAATAAAAACCGGAATCACTTGGAGAAGCCTAAATAGGACATATCGAAGCATTAGGTCATCTCCTTTGAGGTGCTTTCAAAACACATGATAAAAACAATACCAAAGGCCCCGAGTCTCTCAAACTCGAGGCCCCAGGTTTCTCTAAAAACTAATTTTTAGAGATCTGTTCGTAAATTGGAACTGAGTTCCAACCAAACTGAACATTGTCAACATCTTCGCCCCAACCACCAGTTACGTTTGCGTACCAAAGTGGAATAGCTGGAAGATCTTGCAAGAGAATCTCCTGTGCCTTCTGGAAATCAGCATTCGCGTCAGCTAGGTCGGTAGCTGTGATGCCGCTTGACAGCAGTGCGTCAAACTCTGGGTTTGAGTACTTACCATCGTTTGCACCAGCGTTTGTGGCGTACAAAGGACCTAGGAAGTTAAACAGACCTGGGTAGTCCGCCTGCCAGCCTGTGCGGAATGAGGTTTGGATTGTTTCATCGCTCACTTCTTTGCGGAGCTCTGAGAACGTTGGGAAAGGAGTTCCAGCTGCATCAATTTCGAGAGTGTTTTTGATGCTGTTAGCTACTGCGTCAACCCAATCTTGGTGGCCGCCGTCGCCATTGTAAGCGATTTCAAATGTGCCTGTCCAAGGTGCAATGGCATTTGCTTCTTCCCAGAGTTCTTTTGCTTTTTCTGGGTTGTAGTCTAGAACTTCTGCTCCATTGAGAGAGTCTGTCCATCCGTCAATAACAGGTGATGTGTAGTCGCTGGCTGGTGTGCGCGTGTTTTCGAAGATAACTTCAGTTATCTCGGCACGGTTGATAGCCATTGAGATGGCAGCGCGACGCAATTTGCCCTCTTCGCCACTAAAGTGATCTAGACGCTCTGGGATTGTGAATGACTGGAAGATCGCTGCCGGCTGGTTCACTGCACGCCCATCGAGATCGCTCTCGAATGTCTTGTAAGCTGAGCCAGGGATTGCGTCAAGCACGTCAAGGTTGTTTCCCTGTAGATCTGCGTAGGCAGCTTCTTGCGTTGCATAGAAAATAATTGAAAGACCATCATTTGCTACTGTGCGAGGCCCTACATAGTCTTCGTTAACAACTAGATCGATGCGAACATCGTGCTGCCACGCTCCATCACCGTCTAGCTTGTAAAGACCGTTACCGATTGGGTACTGGCCGAAAGCATCGATGTCTTCAAACGCAACATCTGGAAGTGGGTAGAAGGCTGAGTAGCCTAGGCGCTGCGCAAAGTCAGATGCTGGTTGGCTTAGCTCGATTGTGAACTCGTAGTCGCTCACAACTTTCAAACCTTCCATCTCTTTAACGCTTTCATCCCAGCTGAAACCTTTGATGTCTTCAAAGAAGTAGCTTGAGAGATGATCATTTTCGAGATCTGCGCCGAAGTTCCATGCATCAACGAAGTTGTGCGCCTGGACTGGTGTTCCGTCGGTAAAGACAGCATCCTCGCGAAGCTTAACTGTGTAGGTGACAGCGTCGTCAGTTTCAATTGACTCTGCTATATCGTTGTGAGCAGCACCATCAGCATCGTAATAGATTAGACCAGCGAAAATCGCGTCTAGGATTTTGCCGCCGCCAACCTCGTTGGTGTTTGTTGGGATCAGTGCGTTTTGTGGCTCTGATCCGTTGGCTGTAATGATGACGCCACCTGTGCTGCCACCATCGCTAGGGGCTTGGTCTGCATCAGTCCCGTTATCTCCAGCATTAGAGGTGCAGCCTGTTAGAGCTAAAGCACCCGCAGCGGCCATGGCAATGAGCCCAAGGCCAATACGTGATTTTTTCACTTGTTTCTCCTTAAATGTTTCTTGTATCACACCACAGCTAAATGCTTTATTTGCATCAGCTGTAGGCGAGAACATTAAGAAGTATAACGACTACGAACGAGCCATTAAAAGGATTGCGGTAACAGGGGAATAACGATTAGTTATTGCTCAATGGTTTCACAGTTTCTTCCATGTGCCTGACCAACCCAAGGAGCTCTGTATATAAGGATTGGTTCTCTTCACACATCTGTTGCGGAGACCAGGCTTTGATCTTTCCATCCTCAGTCTTTTCAAGCCCCCAACTGTTTTTTTGAGCTTCACAGCTCGCGGGAAGTGAGTTGATGAGCTCAGAATCAAGTTGCAGGTGCACACCATCCGGAATCGTGTAGGTCCAAGGAATAAGTTTATTTGGAACTTCCGTTGAGATGTTCCAACCCCATTCAACCTCTAAAAAGTAGGTCTCCCCTGCAACTACATGAGAGGTATCGATAGCGTCATCTGGATTATCGCCAACAGGTGGTTCAGGGTCAGACTCAGGTTCAGGTGAAGTTTCTGGCGTCTCTGATGCAGGAGGCTCGGCCTCGCTCGGCTCCTCGACTGCAGGCGGAGCTGGTTCTGGTTCAGCGTTTAGCGCTCCACGTGAAACATTCAACACAACAACAGCTATCAAAAGAGCGACAATCGCGATTAACCCCGTCACAAGCCACGGAATCAAATGAGGGCTTCTAGCGCCCCCATCTACATCTTCGAATTCAAAGAAATTATCTTCATTCACGATAGCTAGCCTACAGCGTGCTTATTAAACACACCTCACATTTAACCTAATTTCAAATCAGATTGATACCTTTGTGTTACCTCATTTTAAAGAACAGGACGACACTGTGCCACTGGATTTCACTGCAATCGATTTCGAGACTGCAAACCGCAACAGCGCTTCTGCCTGCGCAGTAGGTTTAGCACGAGTTAGAAATGGTGCAGTTGTCGAAACAGCACAGTGGTTGATCAAACCAGCAGAGGAACTAGGTCCTTTCGATCGTTTCAACATAAAAATTCATGGAATCACTCCCGATATGGTTGCTCATGCACCGTCTTGGGAAGATCAGTTTGCAGAACTTAACTCTTTTGTTGGTAACGACATTTTAGTCGCTCACAACGCAGGCTTTGATATGGGTGTGATTAAAACTGCATGCAGTGTGCATATTCTCCCAACACCAAAGTTCAAATATCTTTGCAGTGTAAAAGTTTCACGCAAAACATACGATCTTCCATCACACTCTTTACCCTACGCAGCTGAAGCGTCAGGATTTGGTGAATTCCAACACCACAACGCTCTTGCAGATGCGCTTGCCTGCTCGCACATAATTACAGACTCGGCACGGATCCACGAACAAGAAAACCTAACCGCTTTGGCAAAGACTTTAGGTCTCACAGTTGCCACACTAAAAGCTAAACCTTTAAAGCTGTAGAATAAGTCATCGTGGCTTTAACAATTGGCATAGTGGGACTCCCTAACGTAGGCAAGTCGACCCTATTTAACGCTCTTACTCACAACGACGCTCTCGCAGCAAACTACCCTTTCGCAACTATCGAACCCAACGTAGGCGTAGTTAATCTACCCGATGAGCGGCTAAACAAGCTAGCTGAAATTTTTGGCTCTGAACGGATCCTGCCGGCTCCCGTTTCTTTTGTTGACATTGCAGGGATTGTGCGCGGCGCGAGTGAGGGCGAGGGACTCGGAAACCAGTTTCTAGCAAACATTCGTGAAGCTGACGCGATCGCGCAGGTGGTGCGCGGCTTTAGTGACCCAGATGTTGTGCATGTTGACGGCTCTATCAACCCAGCTAGCGATATGGAGACGATTAACACTGAGCTTATTTTGGCTGATCTGCAAACCATTGACAAAGCCCTAGTGCGTTACGAAAAAGAGTTAAAAGCGAAGAAAATTGACCCTGCAGTAGTTGAAGCCGCAAAATCTGCGCAAGAAGTTCTAAACGCAGGCACTCTTCTGTCTCTTTCAAACGTTGATTTAGAGCCTATTCGCGAACTCGGTTTATTGACCGCTAAACCATTTCTATATGTCTTTAATGTAGACGAAGGCGTTCTAACCGATCCTACTAAAATGAATGAGTTGAAAGAGTTAGTTGCGCCCGCTCAAGCAATATTTTTAGACGCAAAACTTGAGAGTGAGCTTATTGAGCTCGATGCTGAAGATGCCGCAGAGTTGCTTGAATCTATCGGTCAAGATGAAAGCGGAATACATCAACTCGCCCGAATCGGATTTGACACTTTAGGTCTACAAACCTACTTAACTGCAGGGCCTAAAGAAGCACGCGCGTGGACTATTTCTAAAGGATCTACAGCGCCACAAGCTGCCGGCGTGATCCACACTGACTTCGAAAAAGGCTTCATCAAAGGAGAGATCATCTCTTTCGACGATTTAGTAGAGTGCGGATCGGTCGCTGAAGCTCGCGCTAAAGGAAAAGCGCGCATGGAGGGCAAAGATTATATTATGCAAGACGGCGACGTCTGCGACTGGCGCTTCAACGTCTAACGCTTGTATATTAAACAAACAAAAACAGGAAGTTACACTTTAAATTCGAAGTGAATGTCTTTCGGCATGATGTGAACTGCTTTGAAATGAGGAGTCCCAGACCCATCACAATTCCCAGGCTATTGCTGAAGTAAACACGCATTCTGGTAAAGTCGTACCTGCAAATCAATAATGAGGAATCATCATTTTATGGGTAGCAGTATGAAGGAGAAAGCAGAGCTAGCTTCAGCTAAGCGCATAGCTGTCTGGGTAGGCCTAATTTTGCCGCTCACCTTGACTGCCGTCGGTACATTCCTAACCACAATGTGGGTGCCGCGTATGCCTGATCCGATGGCTCTGCATTGGGGTGCTGATTTTAGACCTGATGGGTATGGACCACCATGGTCAAATGTTGTCATTTCGCTCGGCAGTGGTTTAGCACTCACCGCGATGTACTTTCTGCAACGACTGCAGAGAGGGCGACCCGGCGCAGAGTTATGGGGTCCCATGCATCGTTTTTTGCCTGCTATGATTCTTGGCATCGTCGCGTTCTTACAGATTATTGCTGTTGGCACCGCTTGGTTGCAGCTCGACGCGAGTGATGCGAGAGACACTCCCCACACAGGATGGGTGCTGCTGATCGGTTTTTTAGTGTGGATTGTGGTGAGTGTTACAGCATATTTTGTGCAACCGAAGCTCACCCTCGCCTCATCAGAGTCAGCGGCGGTTAAACCTATGTCTCTCACACCGAACGATGAGACCATTTGGTCGGGGGAGGTGCGCCCTGCAAAATCATTTCTTTGGGTGCTCCTCGCTACGATCGGACCGTTAATTATTTTGACCTTAACCCTGTTTATCATTGGATCAGATCCGGTGGCGGCTTGGATTATGTTCGGAAGCACAGTCCTGCTGATAGCACTGTTTGTCACAAACATCTGGTTTCGAGTGCGAATTGATTCATCAGGAATTGTCGCCCGGTCGTTGCTTGGCTGGCCGGCCTATTCTGTGCCGGCTGAAGATGTGAAAGCAGTAAAAGTAAAGCAGATCAATCCATTCGCAGAATACGGCGGCTGGGGCGTGCGGTTGTCGCCAACCGGTTTCGGTATTGTGCTAAGAACCGGTGAGGGCATTGTGATCGACCGTCACAGTCGCTCCCGATCATTTGCAATTACAATCGATGACGCAGAATCAGCGGCTACACTACTGGCTACCATCTCAGATGAAGCAAGAAGCCAACAGCAAAAGCATAGCTAGGTACATGCCGGAAGCGGTGCGATTGATAGTTCAACATGTAAATTTCGAGCTGCCTAACTCAGCTTGGTACTGGATCTTTTCGCGGCACCATGGAATAGTGAATAATGAGTTCAGATATACACCACACCCTACATAGGAGCTATGAATCATGAGTTTCTTCGTCTACCTTTCTGGCGAAATCCACAGCAATTGGCGTGACGAGATCAAGCGTGGTGCCGAGGCTGCCGGGTTGGACGTAACTTTCACCGAGCCAGTGACTGACCACGACGCAAGCGACGCTGCGGGTGACCATTTGGGCGAAACCGCTGAACAATTCTGGCGTGACCACCAGTCCGCCAAAGTAAACGCGATCCGCACGCGCACCCTCATCGAGCAAAGCGATCTTGTGGTGGTGCGTTTCGGAGACAAATACAAACAGTGGAACGCTGCCTTCGATGCCGGCTACTGCGCCGCACTGGGCAAACCCTACGTGACTCTGCACGAGCCCGATATAGTCCACCCGCTCAAAGAGGTTGATGCTGGCGCCCAAGCCTGGTGCACGACCACCGACCAAGTAGTCGAAACCTTACGTTACGTGCTCAAAGCGTAGTTAAGTGCTCAATGCGTAGGTGTAGAACCAACTTTGCCACAGTCTTCACCTCAGGTCTGATCCCTACAGCTGGTTCCAGAGAGCATTCTATTAACACAGTTATTGCGATTCTTCTTTCACAGTCTGTTGCCTTGTCAATCCTTGCGCGAAAAGCGGGAAAAGAAGAACAGTAATAGCGCCACCAGTGACCATCACTGAAGCGATTTCAGAGTCAATAAGCTCGGAGGACACAGCAACCTGTGTGACCGCTACGATGATCGGCAACCCTGTTGCAGAATATAAACCCAAAGCAGCTTTTTCCCGCACGCTAGTCAGGCCAGATTGCGTGTTTGTCCACATTTCTCGTAGAAATACGGGCATACCCCGGAACATGGTAATCATAGCAACGAAGCCGAGCAGGAGAGGCCACTGCTCAACAACGGCTTGGAGGCTGATCGCCATCCCTGTTGTGACAAAGAACACCGGAATTAGCAAGCTGAACCCAACGATCTCTATTTTATGCATAATCTCCGCAGCGAGATCCACGTCGAGTGCACGTACACTCGTATTAATAAGAATTCCTGCAGAGAACGCGCCCAGAGCGACATCGAGTTCTAGGGCTGCAGTCAGTAACATAAGTGACACGAGAATCAAGACTGAGATTCGCATGGTCGTCTGCATTGTCGAGTTTGAAGCCGACGCGAATGCTCGCCCTAAAAGCGGTATCCACCGGAAAAACCGTGCGGGAATGAACACAGTCACAGCCGCTATGACTGCGAAAGCAATAAGAAGCAGCGCTGCCTGCCAGGTCCCATGCGTTGAGAGAAGCAGTGCCATAGCAACAATCGGCAACAGTTCGCCGTATGCTCCATGGAGCATCACCCCACGACCGAGCGCCGTAGGTAACACACCAGAATCTTTGAGTATAGGCAATAGTGTGCCCAGTGCGGTAGAAGTCGAAGCAATCCCGAGCACAACTGCAACCTTCCATTCACCTTGAGTGAGTAGGTAGCCTGCACCCACGCCCAGTAGCGCGCAAATTATCCATGTAAGTGCAGCGTGGCGGCCCTGCTTCCCTCGCATATCGGAGGTTTTGATTTCGAACCCGGCAAGCAAGAAGAGGAACCCCATCCCCAATTCCCTAATGAACTCGATCGCTTCGGTTTGTTCCGCCAAACCCAAAGCATGTGGACCGATCAACACACCGAAAGCCAGCAACCAGACGGTATCTGGAACAACCCTGCGGACCACCAATGCAAGCAACGGGGATAACACTGCGGCCAACGTGATCCACCACATAGATACGAAACTGTCGAGGATCATGTTCGGTTCTTCCATGCTTTTATTTTGGTGAGCTCCAAATATTTGAGGGCTCCTGTTTTCTATGTCCATTTTAAGCGCAACTAGTAAAGTAGCGGTTAAGTATCTAACTGAAGGGGTGCAAATGTCTTTAATTTATGAGGCTGAGCTAGTGCCGACAAAAAGTGATGTTATTGCTGCATGGCTACCATCACAAGAGTGGTTTAACGGAGATGCCAGCAAGTTGGAGATTATTACTGGATACCGTTTTGATGATCCGGAGGGGGAAGTTGGTATTCAGGGGCAACTTGTCACCGCCGATGACGGCACCCTCTATCATGTGCCTCTTACCTATCGGGGCGCTCCACTCAAAGGTGCCGAGAACCATCTTATGGGAACCATGCAACACAGCGTGTTGGGCAAACGCTGGGTTTATGATGCCATTGGTGACCCTGTCTTTCAAACGGTTTTGGCAAACGTTATCGCTAAGGGAGGCTCCCAAGCTGAAGAGTTCACTGCACAACCCGATGGCACTACGGTCCCAAGAGCTGTTCAAAGCTATGTCAACGGTTCGGGATCGACCGAGAATTCAACACCAAGCCTAGAGGCAGCGAAGGTGAGCACAGATGACGGTGTCTCAAGTGCAAAAGATCGCAAAGTTACCCTTTCGATTCTGCGCAGAATAGACTCACGCACTACATTTACGGGAGAGGTTGAAACGTTGCAAGGCACTTGGGATGGGCAAGAAGAACCTGTCGTATTAGCCACCCTGCAAAGCTAACTAACGCCAGTGATCGCACTTTTTATCATGAGCCAAATATGTTTGGCCACAGTGCGAGCGCTATCGGAAATCCCGCAAAACTAACGATATCAAGCAGCCAGTGCGCGACTATTAAAGGTAACACTCGACCCCAGCGGTAAAAAATCCAACCGAAAACCAAGCCCATCACTACGTTACCTAAAAAACCACCGAATCCTTGATACAGATGGTAGCTACCGCGAAGCAACGAACTGGCAACAATTATTGCTACTGGGCCCCAGCCCAAAAGTTTAAGACGGTTAAAGAGATATGCCACAACTATCAGCTCTTCTCCGAGAGCCGCTCGAAGTGCTTGTAAAACTAATACCGGCACAGTCCACCAATAAGCGTCAAGAGCCGTTGGAATGACGGTTACGTTGATGCCAATTGTTTTAGTGGCTATATAGAACGCAAGACCGGGCACTCCGATCGCGGCTGCAAGGGCGAAGCCTATAAATAGCTCTTTAGCCCACCATTTAGGGGTTGATGATCCAGTGTGCCCAAAACCTAAACCAATGAGGTGTGGCCGGCTTTCTTGCCAGACGAGGTAACAAACTAAAAAGACTGGCGCTAATCCAAATAAAAATGCTAACAGTTGATAGGTAAGGTCAAACCCTGGTCGATCTGCCAGAGGTCTATTTATAGTGGCGGTTTGCGAGGAGAGAGCAACCTCACGTGTCAACCGTTCAATTATGTTTACAACCGCATAAACACCCGATGCTCCAAATGAAAGAGCTAAAACAATAACGATTTCCCACCGGATTTTAACCGGATTAAAGTTTTCGCTGTTCATTCAGTTAGGTGCGGGTTGTTGTGTATCACCGCGTCAATTAACTGTTCCATGTATACGCTGGGTGCCGGAGTTTCTGGTGCGACGCCCATGCCTCCTGAAAGCTCCCCGACCATTACCGTGCCAATAAATGAATAAATTGTCAGTTCGTAGCCTTCGCCCACTTCAGATTCTGAGGTGTCTAAGTAGTGGAATGTTTGGACGCCGTTGTGCTCGTATTCTATGTAATCAGAACTTTGCAAAGCATCAGTAAAAGAAGCCAGATCTTGATCTGTCAATTCAGCTGTGATTACTTTTAAACCGTAACCTGAGTTGGGTAAATAAATTAAGCACCCAGTTTTTTGCAATGAGTTTTGAATGCTCGTTTGGGCTACCGGTCCACCAATCAGAAGCTCTGCACTGTCAACGATATCTTCAGCAACTAAATCATTTGCATTATTTAGCCCTGTGAAATCTATAACCTCACAACCCGGAAGTCTGACGGCAATCGATTCTTGGGCCGGTTCTTCTTGCTGCTGTGGCTCTTCTGCTTCTTGCCCGGATTGTTGCTCTTGCGAAGTTTGGGGCACTGACCCGGTCGTATCAGCTGCATCATCAACGTCTTCCCCACTGGGCGTGCACCCTGTTAGCGCTAAAGATGCTGCAAGCACTCCAACAGAGAGCACGAAAAGTGGACTATTCCTTGGGAATCTGCGTTGACTCATACTTCAAGATTAACAACATAAAGGGTATTAGTCAGCCCAGCGACGTGGAACAGAATCTGTTGTGACGTATCTGATGGTTCCAGAGTAAGACCGCATCACAACACTTTCGGTGCGCACAAAAGGCCCTCTGCGCTTCACCCCATCTAAAAAGTCGGACTGGGTTATGCCAGTAGCTACAAAAAATGTATTGTCGCTTGCCACTAAATCATTAGCTTCAAGCACGCGGCTAAGATCGTGACCCGCATCAATCGCTTTCTGTTTTTCATCGTCATCAATTGGCCACAGTTGACCCTGAATCATGCCACCAAGAGCTTTAACAGCACAAGCGGTAATAATCCCCTCAGGTGTTCCACCTATACCAACGCACATGTCTACTGAGGTGTCCCACTCTGCAGCGTTAATACCCGCCGCAACATCGCCGTCCATAAAAAGACGCACACCCGCTCCTGCATCGCGAATCTCCTGCACAAGCTCATGATGTCTCGGCCTATCAAGCACTGCAACTCTGATACCTGAAACTGGCACATTTTTAGCTTTTGCAAGGGCGCGAACGTTTTCTGACATGGGTTTGCGAATGTCTACGACACCAACCCCAGCGGGCCCCGTCACAAGCTTATTCATGTAATAAACTGCTGATGGATCATACATAGATCCGCGATCAGCAACTGCGATAACTGAAACCGCCCCCGGGCGGCCTTCTGCGGTAAGACGAGTGCCGTCTATTGGATCAACAGCGACATCACACTCTGCACCTAAGCCGTTGCCAACGCGCTCACCGTTATATAGCCATGGAGCATCATCTTTTTCGCCCTCACCAATAACAACCGTGCCATTCATTGCGACGGTTGCGAGGAATCTACGCATTGCATCTACCGCGGCACCATCCGCCGCATTTTTATCACCACGACCAACCCATGGTGTTGCCTGCACTGCAGCAGCTTCTGTTGCACGAACAAGCTCCATCGCTAGGTTACGATCTGGTTGCAGACGGCCAAGTTCACTCAGGTGATCCATGTAGCGGCTCCTTATGGTTTTTATAAATTTCTCTTCATAAGATTACGCCATATCTTCTCAGCGCACCTGGCTAGACTATATACATATGTATTTTTGGTCAGCAAAATGATCGCTAAACGCTTTTAAAGGAGAACTAACGTGGCTGTTGCAACCCCCGAACAGTATGCAGAAATGCTCGATTCAGCAAAAAATAAAGTTTTCGCTTTTCCTGCTATTAACGTTTCTAGCTCGCAAACAGTCCACGCAGTTTTACAGGGTTTAACAGAGTCGGGTTCCGATGGAATCATACAGGTATCATCGGGCGGCGCTGACTACTTTGGTGGTTACACAACAAAAAATCGTGTGGGTGGAGCGCTCGCTTTCGCTAGATTTGTTGAAGAGGTTGCAAAGGCGTACCCCATCACAGTTGCTCTACACACAGATCACTGCCCAAAAGAAAACCTTGACAACTTCTTACTCCCCCTGATTGAAGCTAGCGAAGAGCGCGTCAAAAAAGGTGGCGTCGCTTACTTTCAGTCACACATGTGGGACGGTTCAGCAGTACCGCTGAAAGAAAACCTTGAAATTGCGAAATCTCTTTTGCCCCGCATGACAGCAATCGATTCAATCCTCGAAGTCGAAATTGGTGTTGTTGGCGGAGAAGAAGACGGAGTGAGTCACGAAATCAACGAAAAACTGTATACCACACTAGAAGATGCCATCGAAATGGTTGAGGCTCTCGGTTTAGGTGAACATGGTCGCTATATGGCGGCTCTCACATTTGGCAATGTGCACGGTGTTTATAAACCAGGAAAAGTTGATCTGCGCCCTAGCCTATTAAAAGAAATTCAAGATGGGCTTCAATCTAAATACAGCACCGGAGCAAAACCTTTAGATCTCGTTTTTCATGGCGGATCGGGGTCGAGCGTAGAAGAAATCGCCGAAGCTGTAGATCACGGCGTAATCAAAATGAATATAGACACAGACACCCAATACGCTTTCACTCGCGGGGCACTCCACGAAATGTTTACCGGATATGACGGTCTACTTAAAATTGACGGTGAGGTGGGTAACAAAAAGCAGTATGACCCACGCGCTTGGGGCAAGAAGGCTGAGGCTGCAATGGCTAAGCGTGTTGCCCAAGCGGCTGAACAACTAGGCTCTAAAGGAAATTCGATCACAGCATAATGAATGATTCAAACCCTCCCCAAAACAATCAAGACAACAGCCCAGATAGGCCAAGCAGACCTGCTTTTGGAGAGTACGCTCCAAATAACTGGCAGCCTACAAATGTTCCAGAAGAAGTTTCTGAGACCGTAAAAACTCCGACACGCTTAGAAGGAGTTCCGCACAACTTAGGTGTCGGCAGTGGTGGAGCGCCAACAGCCCAGTCCCCCTCCCAACCATCGCAACATTCGCAAACCAGTGGTAGCGATCAACAGATAGAAAAACCTGCTGTTCCAACGGCTTCGTCGCACTCAGTTGAGCCCGCTCCCGGAACCACCGCAGATGTTGCGAGCTCAGTAGGCTCTTCAGCTAAGCTTTCATCGCGGATACGCACTGACCGCATATTTACAATAGTGCTTCTGGTAATAGGAGCCTTCGGCGCCCTAAACCTTGCTCTTGCCGCTATGAATATGGGCCGGCAGCTTTACCAGCTTGCAGCTGCTGCGGGGATAGATGATGTGACTCTTCCTGGCTCTATCAACACCCTAGAGTCGATTGGAACTATCACTATTCTTTCCATCTATGCAGTCGTTTTATTGTGGAGCGTGCACCGGATGCGCCGCCGCAAAATGACTTTCTGGGTTCCACTCGTCGGAGGTGTTCTAGCGTTTATTACGCTGACAGTGTTCTTAGCTGTGGCTTTGGCAATGGTCCCCGAAATCATGATGAATATTACGCCTGAAAACTTCGACACCATAATCAATTCACTCAGCAATCCCTGACTAGGGGTAGCATACAGTAATGCAAGCTAAGCCTTTAAGCTCTGGCACAGTCGCCAGATATTCCTTAGGTTCACTCGGAACAGGTGGTTTTGCCACCCTACCCGGTTTGGTTCTTGTCTACTATTTAACAGACACTTTGGGTATTGCGGCTGCGGTGGCAGGAATTGCGATCACCGTCGCAAAAATATGGGACATAGTGATTGATCCAGTGATCGGTTCATTGAGTGACAGGTCCTACGCTAAAAAAGGTAGCCGTCGAGGGCCGATGATACTAGGGTCGATCTTGCTTCCCATCTTTTTTACGCTTACCTTCGCTGCACCCACCGGCCTGTCGATGACAGCGTCAGCGATTTGGGTAACCGTCGCTTTTCTACTAGCGGCAACAGCCTTCAGTATATTCCAAGTACCGTATGTAGCTCTTCCAGCCGAAATAGGAACAAATTATGATGACCGTACAAGGCTACTAACCTGGCGTGTCGTTGTTTTAACCTTAGCGATACTACTTTTTGGTGCAGGCGGCCCTGAGCTGCGAGGTCTGTTTCCAGACAACGCACCGCTTGGCTACCTCGTTATGGGCCTCACGGCAGGCATCGTCATCGGGATCGGTTTTCTTATAGCCAGCTTTACCGCGCCAAAAACAAAGCCACTCCTTGAGGTGCCTAAGTTCAACCTCGTGCAAGCCTACCGTGGGTCGATTGCAGTAATTAGAGACAGCCAGCCCTTTAGATCGTTGCTTGGAACGTTCATGCTGCAAGCACTAGCTACGGGCTTGATGCTCGCTGGCGCACAATTTGTTGCTACTTGGGTGCTTGGTGATGAGGGAGCGGTAACTGTTCTCTTCGTATCATTAATCGGACCAGCGCTGTTGGTCACCCCACTGTGGCAAGTTGTAGCAAAACGTATTGGTAAAGAACGAGGGTTCGTCTACGCGAGCATGCTCTACCTAATAGCAACAATCGCGTTGATAGGCATGGTTTTCAAACCTGGTTGGTGGATAATCGCCCCTGTTGCTCTAGCGGGAGCAGCTTATGCAGGTATGCAGTCGCTTTCAATGGCGATGCTCCCCGATGTGATCCGCATCGATGCTAATAAAAGGAAGATAGATCGAGCGGGTGTTTTTGGCGGTACTTGGACGGCCGGCGAAACAACCGGGATGGCTTTTGGTGCGACGCTTCTGACAATAGTACTTTCACTCACTGGTTACCTAGAAAGAACAAGCACGGCTGCTGTTGCGGATCAACCAGAAAGCGCGATAGCTGGAATTGCGCTGAGTTTTAGTGCAATTCCAGCTTTAATAATGTTTTTGAGTCTTTTGGTTTTTAGGCGCTACAGCCTTAGTCGCTCTGATTTTATTAAAGAGGAGGTTTAAATGGTTAACGAGTCAAACCAAAAAATTCTTGATCGTCTACACGACCTTCGCGCTAAGGATGCACCCACCCATGGTGGTCGGCTTCTCAGTTATGTCTATGATTCTGGGTTGGCAGAGCTTGACGAGTTGGCTGCCGCCGCCGCAAATATGGCGCTACCGGTAAACGGTTTAGACCCAACCGCTTTTTCTTCCGTTCCCGCGATGGAAAAAGACCTAATATCTTTTGCCAAGTCTATGTTCCATGCGAAATCATCTCGCGGATCGAAAAGCATCGAGGGCACAATAACCTCTGGCGGCACAGAAAGTTGCATGCTTGCGGTTAAAACCGCGAGAGACTATTGGAGAAGCAAAAACTCCGCACTTTCTAAGAGTGTTACTCCGCGAATAGTCGCTCCTCGCACAGTTCATGCAGCCTTCCAAAAAGCTGCCCACTACTTTGGCTTAATTTTTGATGCTGTTCCTGTCTCTAGCGAAGGTGTGGTAAACGCTGCAGACATGATCTCGCGGTTAGACACTGACGTTGCGATCGTTGTCGTTTCTGCTCCCTCTTATCCCACTGCTCAACTTGACCCAATAGCTGACGTTGCCGCAGCGGCCAAAAAATTAGGCATCTCCTGCCACGTTGATGCGTGCATTGGTGGTTTTGTGTTGCCTTGGTGGGGTGGATTACCACCTTGGGACTTCAGAGTCCCAGGGGTGACGAGCATTTCAGCTGACCTACATAAATTTGGCTACGCCCCAAAAGGTGCATCAATACTTTTACAAAAAGGTAAAACCAGGCATCGCAAACAGTTTTTTGCGACCACTAAATGGCCCGGTTATCCGGTGGTTAACCCCACAATGCTCGGATCACGATCTGCTACTGGGCTCGCAGCCGCCTGGGCTATTGTGCAGAAGCTGCAACATAGCGGATACGCAGATTTAACGAATAAAACGAAAACTGCAACCTTAATGATTTTAGAGAAAGTCAAAAACATTGAGGGGATGAGTGTTTTGGGCACCCCAGCTGGGCCCCTGTTGGCGCTTAGTGCCGACAAAAGTCTACCCAAAGAAAAACAGGTTGATCCTCATCACTTCGCAGATCAAATGTCTGCGCTAGGGTTTTTTGTGCAACACCAGCCAGGTCTGCTACAAGGAGATGGCACCCAAATACCTCACAGTGTGCACCTCACCATCACACCCGTAACTTTGATCAACATTCAGCAGCTACTTCAAGCCATCGAAGAAGCTGCCACCCAAGTGCGAGGGAAACCGCGCGCTAACCCTAAAGTAGAATTAACAGCATTAAAAATGCTCGGACTTTTAGAAAATGATGCAACTCTTTCAGTTAACAAAGCGGGCACTCTGCTTCGCGTCATGGGAATGGGCGGTTCAGGCAGCTCACTTCCTAAAAAGATGGCGCCACTAATGCGCATCATCGAAGAGCTGCCCCCTAGCGTTGCAGAAACCCTGCTGATAGAGGTTTTAGCTAGAATGAGCCAGCCCTAACCAGCCTGACGTCGGCGTTTTAAAATTTCGTCGATATTAGTAATTGCAGGCTCTTCAGTCACTGTTTCATCAACCACACCCATTTTTTGAAGTCTCGCGCTCAAGCTGCTCTCTGAACTGGGTGGAGGAGACTTTTGTAGCTCAGGTTGACTGTCATTTAAGAGCATAGATCCGGGCAAATTTTCTTTGTTTGGAGCACTATTTTGTGCGGCTATCTTCCGCGCTTCAGTTCGCGCTTTTGCTAGTGCTCGCGCTTTATCTAAATCAGCTTTAGCTTTAGCTTGCGCTCTTGCATGCGCTAAATGAGATTCATCAATCTTTTCACTGGGTGATTCAAAAATAGGCATTTGAGTGCGCACTCTCTCAGTAACATGCTGTGTTTGCTGAGCAGTTTGCTTACGTGCTCCAGGAGCCATTAACACAAGCGAGCTTGCCCCCAACACCACAGCACCTAAACCAACCCAAAACACCAAGGCGTTCAGACCAGTGAATAAAAGTATCGCACCTATAACAACGCCGATTGCGCCAAAAGCAGAGACAAAGGCTGCGATTAGCCGCACCGGTTTGAGTCGCGCGCTACGCAAACGTTCTTCTTTCAAGAGCGCCTGGCTTGCCGCTATCGTTTTTTGCGCCTGCATTTGTTGATCCTTCAATCTTTGCCGTAAAAGCTGTTGCTCTTTCTTGCGGGCTTGCTCGAGATTACGTTTAGCAATTTTTAGTTTCTTTTCGTGCGCTAAAGCTTCTTTAGCTGTAGCTTCAACCCGATGCTCTTCAGGCACCTCAGCAGTTTCAGCAAGTATGCGTAGCGTTCTCTGCAACCTGGCAGCATTTTGTTCGGCTGCCCTAAAAGCTCGGCTCCGCACCAAACTTGGCACCAACACAACAATCCAAAGCAGTGCAATGGCAGCAAAAAGGATTCCTCCACCAAGAGCATTGCTATTCATGTAATTAATGTTCCTGGATTAACCTGATTGCGCGGCTATGGCACGCCGATTCAGCGCAAGATTCCCTGTTTCAGCCTCTCTAAAACACCAGCACCTATTTCTTCAGAAGTCACCGCATAGCAGTCGTGGTCACGCCAATCCCCATCTATAAAAATATATCTCTCTCTGCGCCCTTCATAACGAAACCTGAGTTTTTCTACGACTCTGCGCGATGCATTATTTTCTGGTCGTAAACAAATTTCAATTCGGTGCAGACCACCCTTTTTCAACATGTGATCTGTAACAAGGGCTACTGCAGTGGGCGTTATATTTTTTCCGGAGTGACCCTCAGCTATCCAATACCCAATTTGTCCCGATTGGATCGCCCCCCACGCAATGTCTGAAACGCTCAGCTGACCTACTACTTCATCCTGAAACAGCATCACAAAAGGTGCGCCCGTCCCATTACGAGCGCCTTTAAGTAGCGATCGTATAGACGATCGAAGCTGCTTTAGAGTTGGCGCTTGAGTGTAATAGCCGGGGAGACTAGCCTCCCAACGCTCAAGCCAAACACGGTTATTTTTCAGAAGCTCATGTAGCTTTCTGGCATCAGAAACTCTTATTATTCGCACACTTACAGCTCCGTACGACAAGACAGGAGTTGTAAGTGAGAATGACATGGGATTTTACCTAAATTGTTTTAATGTACTCTTGCAACCAGGATTTAATTTCTTGGCCAAGCTCTGGGTGATCCACACCCAACAGAACATTAGCTTTAATCCAATCAGCTCTGTCACCCGTGTCGTAACGGCGACCTCTGAACACGACCCCAAAGACCGGGTGCTCTCCCTGCCCATCAGCTAGCTTGTGTAGCGCGTCAGTTAATTGAATTTCGCCGCCTCTACCTGGTTCTTGAGCATCGAGTAAGTCAAAGATTTCTGGCTTCAACACATATCTACCAATCACAGCCAAATTTGATGGGGCTTCTTTTACAGAAGGCTTTTCTACCAACCCAGTTATTTGCACAACATCGGGGTCATCAGTTTCATTAATGGCAGCGCAACCATAAAGGTGTATCGATTCCGGATCAACTTCCATCAGCGCAATAACGGTAGCATTCCTTATGTCGTGCTCAGCTATCATTTTGTCTAATAGTGGGTCCCGTTCATCAATTAGGTCGTCACCGAGCAACACAGCAAACGACTCATTGCCGACGTGCGCACGAGCCCTAGCCACTGCATGCCCTAAACCGAGTGGCTTACCCTGACGTAAAAAGTGCACATCGGCAAGATCGCTTGATTTGTGCACCCGACCTAATTTTTCTTCATCACCTTTATTAGAAAGTGTGTGCTCTAGCTCAGGAACACTATCGAAGTGATTGACCAAATTATCTTTATTGCGGCCGGTAATGATTAGCACATCGGTGAGCCCTGAGTTCGCCGCTTCTTCAACAACGTATTGAATCGCAGGTTTGTCTACGATTGGCAGCATCTCTTTGGGCATAGCTTTAGTGGCAGGCAAGAAACGTGTGCCAAGACCGGCAGCAGGCACAACAGCCTTATTGATTCTGTGATTTGATGAAGTAGTCATGGAGGTAACCTAACGCATTATTTAGCTCACTAACAAATGAAGTAATGTACTCTTGTAATTATGGCCGAAAAAATCGACCTAGCTAAACAAGCACTTCGGCGACGCATTAAAAGTGAGCGCCATGCCCGAACTGATAGTCAGCGTGAAGAATTAGGCGCACAACTTTCAGAGCAACTACAAATGCTTGTTATAGCTAGAGGCGCACGATCAATATCCTGCTATTTTCCAGTTGAGGGTGAACCAAACACAATTACTTTTATGCTTTGGGCACTCGCCAACGATATTGAGGTACTCCTTCCGAAATCACGCACTGACGGCTTACTCGATTGGGTTGAATATGATGGCGGCGATCTTGATCCAGGCTTGTTTGGAATCCCAGAGCCCGATGGTGAAGCGCTAAGCCCAATTTCAGTAAATGATGTAGATCTTATGCTTGTGCCCGCCTCAGCTGTCGATAAACAGGGCAACCGTTTAGGGTGGGGCCGAGGCTACTTTGATAAATCCTTGGGTTCAATGGAGCAGCGCCCCCACATTTTCGCTATTGTGCACGATTCAGAGATCTTTGATGAGGTGCCAACAGACGTGCATGACATACCGGTTGACGGGGCTGTGACGCCGACCCAAATAGTACACTTTCATGATGATTGACGCTACTTACTTCAAAAAAAATCACCTATACGGTGGAACGTCAATCCGCAAAACTCATTCAGGGTAAACGCTGATCTTTCACCAAAGCTTCGTAAACCAAAGCTTCGTAAACCAAAGCTTCGTGCAACAATGCTCTTTATTCCCAACACGCTTGATCACCAATGCACTCCATCACCAATGCACTAGATCACCAATGCGCTTTATATGCCCGTGAAGGCATGCATTTAAGAATCACTGATTAAATCTAATACAATTGCATAGTTATGCTTGTATTCAGTCTTTCTCATCTTTGCTTGCCCAGTGAGGTGGCCTGTCCAATAAAAGCTGTTCATCGTTAGATTCAACACCATCTCCCCACGATGTCGGATTATCTTCAACAGCCTGGTCGTCTAACGAGGCGCTTGCAGGGTGCGGGTCACTTCCGGGTGGCGCGGGTCTTGTCGCCCTCCGTCTTTTGCTGTTATTCTTCATCCTGAGTCTCTTCGTACCCCAAAGTTTTCGCTATGCGCAAAGCGACTTCATAAGCGTCAGCAAAAAGGTCAAAACTGTGCACCCGCTGGTACTGCCATCCCAACCGTCGAAGCATGATGGGTCTTAGGCGTAGCGCTTCTCGAAGGCTCAGGCCTCTGTCATCAGAGTCAAGCTCTACAGCCACAGCTTTACCATTAAGACTCGCGACGAGCGGGATGCTTCCGTGATAGTTAACGGCAACTCGCAATCCGAGGTTTCGAAGTTGCTGCGCAAGCTCTTGCAGCATGGGATCCACCTCTTGTGGAAGAACTTGAGTTGCTTTTTCGCTTGTGCGACTGTCGAGCACCTCGCGTAGTTGTATTGCACCGTGTTTCATACGGGTCGCATCAAGGTCTTGCGCTGAAAAGCAACTCACAATCGTCATTGACTTTCTAGCTCTTGTCATCGCTACTGCAATCAGTCTTTCAGAGCCGGGAAGGCTCAGCGCACCAAAATGCGACAGCACTCTGCCGTGTGGTGTTTTTCCAAAACCGACTGAAAAAATTACTCTATCTCTGCTTTGTGCGGTTGCCTGTTCGAGAGTCAGCACAGCAAAGGGCTCAGCCTGGTCTCTGAGTAAAAATTCTTTAAGGTCACCAAATCTCGTGAAGGCCTGCATTATCGCTTGGTGCAAACGTGTCGCATGTTTTTCGCTGGCGGTAATCACCATTAGTGATTCATTCGGGTATTCAGAGGCGTGTTGCAGAACCAGTTGCACAACCCCATCAACCTCAGCGTCGGTGCTTTCAACCGCTCCGGTGTGACGATCTGGCAGACCTTGACCGCCTGTGATCTCAATGTGGCTAATGCTGCTGTGACCCAAGAAATTTCCCGCTCCTGGGAACGATTCAATCTGATTGTCATAAAATCTGGAGTTGACTATGTCGAGCAAATCTGTGCCACCTGCTCGATAGCTTTGAGTCAGTTTATATTCCGGTATGACGGTGCCTAATTCTTCAAATGCTGAGACGTCTAAATGAAGGTGATCATCATGTTCTTGGCGAAAACCAACATCAAAGTTTTGTGGTTTTTGCACAACCGTGTCACCAAACGCTACGACCTGGTTTGCCCTTGTTATTGCTCCCAACTGTTCTGCAAGAGTAGTAGCGCTAGCATCTACAAGAAGCACCGTGTCAAACTTGATGCTTCTAGGTAGCTTGTCTATTTCATAGGGAGATATTGCCCAGGCAGGAGCGAGGGCTCTGAGAACATTTGGAGCGTGTCTTTCTAACAGTTCTGGGGTGACTGTTCCGTCGCGCAAAGCATCACGAAGCACTCCTGCTTCTTCTGGGTTGTCTCCAATCGCAAGACGCCAATTTTTGGCTAATTCCCTGGCTAGTATGGGGCCGTTGGCACGCGAATGCGCATCATCAACCAGTCTGAAATCTGCCTCCAACCGCTCAACCACGCTCGTATTTGCTCCCAGTAGCGCAGTATTATTTTGCAACATATATTCAAGCGCAGACTGCCACCAGGCTTGCTCCAGCTCATTTGCTACCTGTTCTAATGGTACGTGTCTCGTTGACAAGTCTTCTAAGAGTTCCGCTAAGTGTGTAGCACGTAGCTGCTCTACAAGCGCTGTTCTTTCGTGAATGTTGTGTAACACATCTGAATCTTTAGCCAGATCGTTTAAAAGCTGAGCTAACTCAGCCAGTGGCATATTGCGGAGTCGTTTGTCTAACTGGTTTGGGTCTAAAGCGATGTCAAGAGTGTCTAAATCTTGGTATGCCTTCTGGTAGGCAACCAGCAAGTCTGAAATGCCGTCTGGCACCCCCGGCCGCGCGCCGACAATAGAACTGTATCTCTGCCACAATACGCGCTGCTGTTGAATCTGCACAAGCCTCGAATACATGTCGTTAACGACAACTCCCGGGCGCACAAATTCTTTAGCAAGCTTTTTGAGTCTGCGCCTGCTGGATGCCGAAATATCTTCTGATCCTCTTGGGGCGTGAGCAGCAATAACTTCAGTGAGTGACCGGTCAAATACTTCAGGAACAAACCTGTCGAGTGTTTCCCGCACCCCACTCAAAAGTCGCAGGTAGATACCGAGTTCAGCGAAAGTTGTAAAAGGTCTCATCGGTGTTCCCGCGATAACCTCATTTGCCATGGAGCTGAGCCTTGGCAGACTTGTCTCTGCGAGTTCAACCGCTAAACTATAAGCTTTTTCTGCCTCTTCGCTACTTTCAAAAGCGACATTGTACCATGGTGAGTCTTCAGGGCCATAATCAAACTGCCCAAGCCGTGCCACCTCAACAAGAGCTTCGACTACGGCTGTTCGATCCATAGCTAAGGACTCGAGGCCGAAACTGTCTAACCTGATAGTTGTGGTTGGAGGATGCTCCTCATGTGTGAGCCGCGAAAGTGTGTGCAGAGCTTCAATGGGTGAGACACCAAGCTTGGCATCTTTTTGCAGCAGCGCGGTTTGATAATCTACCAGCACCGAGCGAAGTCTGACGAGGGCAGCGTCGATCTCTTTTTCATTGCCCTCTTTTGCCCCTTCGTTGCGTGCAATTGCTTCAACCAGATTGCGTCTGAGCAGCCTGGGTGAAACAGTTAAACCTGCTAACCCGGCTCTGCGCAAACGATGGCTTATACCGTCAAGTGTTGCGCGTCTTGGAGATACGACGAGAACACTCCGTCCGTTGCGGATCAATGCTCCGATCGCGTTGACCACAGTCTGGGTTCCTCCGGCCCCGGGTAGAGTGCGCACAACAATGGAGTTACCAGCGACTATCTGGTCGAGCACTTCTTCTTGCTGGGCGTCTGCAGTGTAGAGATTGGTGTCTGTCTCGGGTGAACGTTGATTGCCAGAATAGCTTGTTACTTTTCTGCGGTTTTTGTCTAGCCGTTTTAGAGCATCTTCACTACCACAAATTGCCTTTAAAACGGTCTGATCAAGGCTATCAACGCTTTTTAGCATTTCATGTGACACATCAGAAAATGTAGATACAACGAGCCTCGGATGAACATGAAAGTTAGCTACACCTGCGGCTACCTGTTTCAAGCGATCGATCACAGGTTGTGGTTTAAACACACCCGCTTCTCTAGACAGCTGCAAAAACTCTGCCGGATCAAGCTTCACACCATACTGATCGCGCAGAGCTCTAGTAAGAGCTTGGTTGAAGAAAGGGCTGTCTTTTAGTTTGAGCTGGTAATCGTTTCCGTATCGCCGGATCGCGAGCGGTCGCAACAGAATTGGAGCTAAGTATTCTTCGCCCTCAAAGCTCCATTCAGCCACCCCCACGCCCAGGTGCACCGTTTCTATTCCTCGCACCATGCGCATTTCGATTGACTTGTCTGTCACATTTGACGCGGCTATTTTTGCTCTATAAAGAGCTCGGTCGTCTCTGATGAGTTGCGAAAGCAAGATCGTATTACCACTAATAAATTGTGGGAGGCCGCCAGGGTGGGTTGTTGATAGCTCGATTCGATGGCCGGGTTCATCGCTCATGTGGAGCAGCGGGCTCAATCCGCCAATTTTTGCAACCTCATCGAGCCAGACCATTTTTTGCTGTTCATATTTTCTCTCAAACGGGTCGCTCGAGACTGGCTGCTCAGCCGGTTTCGGTTCAGAGCCTAGAGGCATACTTGAGACGCGGATCGTGTTTTCTTCGATCGCTTCGTTTTCTTCTGCACCCCACACACTGCTACCTTAAACCGCAAGTCTTAAAATGTGTTGCTGGCGCTCGGAGTGTGAAGATATTTTGTCACAAAAGTAACTTATTTTCTCAGCTTCGCTAACCCGTGCATTAGATGGTATACAACGACCGCAGCGATGGTGCCCAGCGCGATGCCGTTGAAAATCACCGAACCGAATTCAATTGTGAAGTTTGCAATTCCAACGATCAAAGCAACCGCCGCAGAAAACTGATTAATAGGTTTGCTAAAGTCAACACCGTTATCAATCCAGATCTTTATACCTATCAACCCGATCAAACCGTAGAGAGCCACGGTGACGCCACCGAGCACACCCGGTGGAATTGTATTGATTAACGCCCCAACTTTCGGAGAAAAGCTCAGCAACACCGCCATCAGGCCGGCCACCCAATAGGCTGCGGTCGAATAAACTCTAGTGGCTGCCATCACACCAATATTTTCTCCATATGTAGTTGTTCCTGATCCACCCCCAAGGCCGGCAAGAATGGTAGCCAGCCCATCAGCAAACAAAGCGCGACCGGTGACCGGATCAAGGTCACGTTCAATCATTAAACCCACACTTTTTACGTGCCCAACGTTTTCTGCCGTGAGCACTAAAACAACCGGAAGAAAAGCCGGTAGTATTCCCCACAGGGATGGATCAGCAAAGGGGCTGGCGGGCAAATGAAACTCAGGCAAACCGATAAAGTTTGCTGCTTTCACCGGTTCTAAATCAACTGCACCAAAAAGAAGCGCCGCAATGTAACCTACAGCAACACCCAAAACAATAGACAAACGAGCAACTAAGCCTTTAAAAAGAACTGTAATCATCAAAATTGCGGCGAGTGTTATCAACGCAATTGGTGTCGAATTGGGGTGTTCTTCGGTAGAAATAAAGTTGTCTTTTACAGCTGGTGCAAGGTTTAGACCGATTAGCGCAACCACTGCGCCCATAACCACAGGTGGCATGAGAGCGTTGATCCATCCAGTGCCAGTTTTATGTACAACTAAACCAACGATCGCAAACAAAATGCCCGTTGCAAGAATCCCGAAAGAAGCTCGTGCGATATCTCCATCTGCCGCAGTTGCTGCCATTATCGGAGCTATGAATGCAAATGAAGAGCCAAGGTAGCTCGGAAGCCTGTTCCCGGTGATGAGCAGGAACAGCAGTGTGCCTAAACCGGAGAAAAAGAGTGTTGCTGTGGGAGAGAACCCAGTGATGAGAGGCACCAAGAAGGTGGCCCCAAACATAGCGACCACGTGCTGCGCACCAAAACCGATGGTCCGCCCCCAACTGAGACGCTCTTCAGGTAAAACTACATCATCTTGCGCAACTTTTCCATCTCCATGCAGCTTCCATGAAAACGCCATCTAATCCCCTTTGAGTGATTCAAATTTGAAAGTTCAGAATAAATAAACTTTTTAGAGTATATCGCCTAAACGATACATCTATTAATCAGTCTCAGCGAGGCAGAAAGGGCTAAGCGATATAAACCTTACGAATAAAGTCAGAGACGCTCCATCTGGTTTGCGCTCCGGCGGCTAGCCGCATCACATCGCCAGATGTTACGTTCACAACTTCATACGGATCCCCTTGATCATCTAAGAACTCAATTTTTGCTCCACCAGCGATGACAACGAAAACCTCGTCTATCTCTGTATCGATAACGGTTCCGTCTCGAAGCTCCCAGATTCCTACTTCAGCTCCGGCGATCTTCCCCAACTCTGCTGTTCCCTGTCTGGGATCACCGGCAATAGTCTCTTCTGCAGGAACCTCTTCTAGTGCTATCTGATAGTTGAGACCAGAGATTTTAGTGTTTTTGCTCTGTGGCAATAATTCATTCTTCATGCTTCAAAACCTTTAGGAGTCAAAACCCAAACCGAGCGCGTCGAGAGTTTTCAATAAAACATTTCTCTCGCCTCGCTTGTGGTCCGCTCGGTCGAGAGACCACCTGGTCAGATTAATTCCTATTGAGGCGGCAGGTTCTGGCGGGAAAGGTAGCGGGACCTCTTTAACCATGGCAAGTTCTGTGCGCTCTGTAATTTCGCCATCAAGCCGGTCTACCATTACATCTGCTGCGAAGTGAGATGCGCCCACACCCAACCCGGTGAAGCCGCTCACATACTGCACCCTATCTTGATAACCACTTCCGAAGAATGCACAGAACCTTGTGCTGGTATCAATAACGCCCGCCCAGCGATGCGTGAATTTTAGACCAGCCAGTTGCGGAAATGTAGTGAAGAAGTGTGCAGCTAATTTGCGGTGGCTCTCCATACGATCCTCGTACTCAGATTTGATTTTGCCGCCGCTGAAATATACGGCATCATAACCACCCCAAAGAATTCTATTGTCTTTTGTCAACCTCGAATAGTGAAACTGGTTTGCCATGTCGGCGAGTCCTTCTCGCCCGTCCCAACCAATAGATTCTAGCTGTTCTTTGGTGAGAGGTTCTGTCATTAAAACATAATCATAAACGGGAACAGTGTGAAAGGTGTACCGCTTTAAAAGCGAGGGGAACACGTTTGTGGCAAGAGCCACGCGGTCAGTCGTTACAGTGCCCAAATTAGTCTCTAACTGCAAACCACCGAATTTCTGTTCTGTAAGTTTGAGCACTCGACTCTCTTCAAATATTTCAACTCCAATTGAGTGCGCGTGACGGGCAAGCTCTGCCGCAAGTTTCGCAGGGTGCACAAGAGCATTTTCTTTAGGACTAAAGTCGGCACCTAAAAACGTTTCTGACTTGATTCTTGCTTTAGCTTCATCAGCAGAGAGAGTGATTACTTGATCATCGGGATTTTCACCCAACCACTCAACCTGATGGGCCTCATTTGCCACGTTTAAAACGCCCGTGCGTTCAAACTCAACGTCTAAGTTGTGCTCTTTGACGAACGCTTCAATAGCATCTAAGTTCTCATATCCGATTCGTCGCAGTTCATCAACCTCATCTGGCCACCGAGTCTGCGCATTCGATTCGCCGTGGGTGATGCTCGCTTCACAGAAACCACCATTTCTGCCTGAAGCAGCCCAACCTACTCGTCTCGCCTCAAGCAGCACCACTCGGCGCTCTGGATGCTTCTCTTTAAGTTTGATCGCGGTCCAAAGGCCCACATAGCCGCCACCTACGACAACATCGTCAGCTCGCAGGTCACCTGGAAGCACCGGATACCTGGTAGCGTCATCCTTAATATCGTCTATCCAAAAACAAGATAGTTTAACATCAGATAGCGAATCCTCGATGGTTTTTGCTGCAGGACGATTACGTTCAAAGACTGTCTGTTCCATTACTCCCTCACTCTATTTATTGCTTTAATACTTGCACAGTTTTATCTACAGCTCTATTTTTGCTGAGGTGGTTTTAGCAACACACCAGTCACAAAACCGAGCACTATTCCGGCGGCAAGCCACAACCAAAATTGTGTTAACCAGCTAATAACTACGCCTACAATCACACCCATGACCAGCCCAATAATGATCTGGTTTCTACGTGCCTTTTCATCCGCTGAACTCATACCTATAAGTTTAGGCTGAACTGGGTGTGCTAGTTTGTTTTTTCACCGAGAGATCACACCTTGCGTTGGCTAAAGCAATTTCACGCATTTTTTTAATTTGCAATTCTCTACCAACTCCTAAGCCTGCTAAGCGATCTGCAAGATCTATAACGGCTAGTGCTGCCAGATTTTCTGCACTGATCCCCCTCTTTAACGCAATTTCTACGCTGGCACCACGAGCTCTTGCAATCTTTGAATGGCTTAGAGATTCGTATGCCCCAGCGTCTAAAAGGAACGGCTCGATTTTGTCTAAATAGTCTTGTCCAGCGTCGGGTGCGAGTTCAGCCTCCCATTCGCGCCAAGATCTTTTCACACCGGTAAAGTGGTCTTCTGATTTAACATCATCATCAGCTAGGTAGCAAACATGTTTGCCACGCAAAGTAGCTAAGGTGCAGTTTCGTCTTAACGTATTAATCGTAGCAACCGGTATGAGCCGCAGAGCTTCTTCATTGGTGAGTTTTTGTAACTCTTCTATGGCATATCTCGGAACGTTCTCTTCTAATGGCCAAATATATTCAGTAGAAACGTCAGACTGCTTTATTTTTATGTGCCATCCTTCATCCTCACCACCCAAGCGTTTTCGCAACGCTACCCCGTGTGCCGCTAGCAAAAAGTCGCTCGTATCATAATAAGTTGCTGTCATTTCAAACGAATCTTCAGCAAGAAGAGTTAAGCCTGCAGAAGCAAATGAAAGCGGCAGAAGAGCTCCTTCTGGGGCCTCATATTTTCGTTCAATCTCAAAACTTTTTGTGCCTTTTTTCGACATACTGCAATTGTATTGTTTACCTTAACCTCCGACCCACCCTATTGAGCAGGATAATAGTGTAGACGTTACTTTTTGGAGAGGAAAACCATGTTTAAAGGATTCAAAGAATTTATTCTGCGCGGGAATGTAATAGATCTAGCAGTAGCTGTTGTAATCGGGGCGGCATTTAACACCGTTGTGGAGCGAGTGGTTGAATCACTTATAAACCCTATTATTGGAATGTTCTTCAGTGCAGAGTCACTGGATAAAGCTTTAATGATTACCCTGCCCGGTGGAAGCGCGATCGCTCTTGGTGCAGTGATCGGTGCACTCATAAACTTCTTGATTATAGCTGCGGTTGTTTACTTCGCTTTTGTGGTGCCAATGAATAGGTTCCACACTAAAGAGGAAGAAGAAACAGTTGCAGAGCCTACAGAACAGGAACTTCTCACAGAAATTCGTGATCTTTTAAAGCAAAACAACAAATTGGAATAGTGCCCCAGGTAGGAATCGAACCTACGACCCCTTCTTTAGGAGAGAAGTGCTCTATCCACTGAGCTACTGAGGCA
>DATJCC010000126.1:0-24404 GCA_035514995.1 Microbacteriaceae bacterium | reverse complement strand
CCCGACCAGTCTGTGCCTAGCTCATCATTACGTGCCGGGTCTGACTGGACGTCGTGATCTACCGAATGACGGGGGCCTCTTTTTTGCTGTCCTGCATCTTCGCTCTGATTTTTGTTTTCAGAGTTGTGCTTTTGGTCGTTCATGGTTGCTCTCCTTTGAACTCTCTATATCTTCATTTTAGCCCTGTTATGCGTGTATTGCTATGAGAGTTCTCGATGTTTCGATCCATTCCCAGAAAGCAGTTGATGCTTGAAACAAATTGATAAAAATAGACACACTCTGCAACAAAGTAGAAACTGTTTGATCCAGCAATTTAACGTGGAGTTTGTTGAATAAAAATATTTTCAATAAACCAGAGCAGATATGCAACCTTTCAAAACTTAAGGAAATTAAAATGAGCAAACAAAACCCACAAAAAGCAAACTTTGAAGCAGGATTTGAACCTGGTTCAATTGGCCGCATCACAAAAAAGACTGTTCGTTTCGACGATCTCGAAGTTACAAAGGTGCGTTTTCCAGTCGGAGTTTCGGTCACACAAGAAGGGAAAACTTCAGGTGTGCTTGACGGTGGTAGCTGTCCTCTTCCTCACACTGGATACATACTGAGTGGAACACTCGGAATTAAACAAGATAACGGGTTTGAAGAAACCTACCGCGCAGGTGACGTAATGCTTCTCCCTCCTGGCCATGAAGCGTGGACCATTGGTGAGGAAGATTGCGTTTTTATTGAGTTCTCAAAAGGGCATGCAGATTTTTACGTCTGACCTAGGCTAATGCTTCTCCGAGCTGGAGCCACTTTTCTTCAAGTTCATCGACTTCAGACTCAATTGCTGTGATCTCTCGCATTTTGAGGGCAAGACCCTCATAGTCGCTCTGATCGTGTTTAGCTAAGTCATCACGCATAGATGTAGCAAGCTCCCCAAGTCTGGTGAGTTTGCGTTCAACAGCAGAAAGCTCTTTTTCTGCTTGTCGTCGATCAGACCCTGAAAGAGCGGTTGGAGTAGATTCCCGAGAGGTATGAGAAGAAGCTACGTCACCTTGCGCGTTTGGCGCAGCTTCGCCGTTTGCGTGCAGGACGGGCAGTTTTAGATACTCTTCGATGCCTCCAGGAAGGTGTCTCAAAGTGCCACCATTTATCGCATACTGCTGATCTGTTACACGCTCAATAAAATAGCGGTCGTGCGAAACAACAAGCAGGGTACCTGGCCAGGAGTCCAATAGGTCTTCGATTGCAACGAGCATATCGGTATCCATGTCGTTTGTCGGCTCGTCAAGAATCAACACATTCGGTTCATCAAGAAGCACAAGCAAAAGTTGCAGACGACGCTGCTGACCCCCGGAAAGGTCTTTAACCGGTGTTGAAAGGTGGGCGCTCTTAAAACCGAGCTTCTCTAGCAACTGGCTTGGTGTTAACTCATGCGATTTTGAGCCGGCACCGACTGTGTAGCTCGTGCGCAACCGCCCAATAACCTCGCGCACTGTCACATCAAGGTACTGTTCAAGCTCATCAATTCGCTGGGTTAACACGCGAACCTTCACAGTTTTACCAGTTTTTATTTGCCCCTCATCGGGGTCGAGCTCACCAGCTATTAGTGATAAAAGAGTGGACTTACCAGATCCGTTAACACCTAAGATTCCGGTACGCTCACCGGGCGCGATAAGCCAGTCAACATCGCTTAGCACCCGTCTACCGTCTCTTTTCACCCCGACACCAATGAGGTCAACAACCTGCTTCCCAAGACGTGAAACAGCCATAGATTTTAAAGCAACAGCGTCACGTATTTCGGGTTCAGTCTCAATCAACTCATTAGCCGCGTCAATCCGAAATTTTGGTTTCGCCGTGCGGGCAGGAGCGCCACGTCTTAGCCAAGCGAGTTCTTTACGTGCAAGGTTCCGATTTTTTTGCCATGTAACAGCATTTTGTCTGTCCCGCTCCACTCTCTGCAAAATATACGCAGCGTAGCCTCCCTCAAAAACGTCGACATCGCCGTCGTGCACTTCCCATGTTGTAAGAGCAATCTCATCAAGAAACCAACGGTCGTGAGTTATCGCAAGAAGTGCACCCTGGTCAGCAGGCCAGCGGTTTTTAAGATGCTTTGCGAGCCATGAAATCGCTTCAACATCGAGGTGGTTAGTTGGCTCATCAAGCATCAAAATGTCCCAATCGCCAGTGAGCACACGCGCAAGAGCCACGCGCCTTCGCTGCCCACCAGAGAGGTCAGCAACCTTCGCATCCCAATTCAAGTCAGCACAGAGTCCGTCAATTACATCACGCACTCGAGCATCACCAGCCCACTCATACTCTGGCGTATCGCCGACGATGGCTTGACCCACTGTTGATCCGCTATCAAAAACATCAGCCTGATCGAGCACACCAACACTCACACCACCGCGCACAGTAACCTGACCATCATCAGGCGCTATCGTACCGGCGAGCATGCCCAGCAAACTCGACTTGCCATCACCGTTGCGGCCGACAATACCGATGCGGTCGCCTTCGTGCACACCAATAGTTAACCCCTCAAAAATAGTGCGATTGGGGTAGCTTAGATGTAGACGTTCGCCGCCGAGCAAGTGTGCCATAACCCTACCAGAGTAGCGCCTAAAGCTTAGCCGGTGAATCAGCAAACACAGGCCTGCGGTTTAGACCGACTAAATAAAATGGAGATGACATGACTTTTTCTATCATTGAGGCGAGCATCGAAGACACTCTCGCTGCTCTTAAAGGTGGCAAAGTCACCGCTGTAGAACTGGTCAAACAAACTCTCTCACGCATAGCAGAAATTGATAGCGGCCCAGACGGATTAAACGCAGTGGTCGTTCCAAACCCCGAAGCGTTAGAACAAGCACGGGCCGCAGACGAACGCTGGGAGGCAGGCAAGCAACGAGCTTTAGAGGGGATTCCATTTACCGTTAAAGATTCTTACATGGTTGAAGGGTTGACAGTTGCAGCAGGTTCTCCCGCTTTCGCTGGTCTTGTAGCTGGCTGGAACGCATTTACAGTCGAAAGGGTGCTTGAAGCTGGTGCCATCCTGATCGGGAAAACAAATATGCCACCCATGGCAGACGGAGGAATGCAAAGGGGGCTTTATGGTCGTGCAGAAAGTCCATACAACCGTAAATATCTGGCGGCGGCCTACGCCTCTGGATCATCAAACGGTTCAGGTGTTGCCACTGCTGTTAGCATCGGAGCCTTTGGTCTTGGCGAAGAAACAGTCTCATCTGGGCGTTCGCCAGCCTCAAACAACAGTCTCTGTGCTTACACGCCATCTTGGGGTGTGCTTTCAATTCGTGGCAACTGGCCACTTTTTCCTGCACGAGACGTTGTCGTCCCACACACTCGCACCATGCGTGATATGTTGCGACTGCTTGATGTTTTAGTCGCTGACGACCCGCAAACACGCGGCGACTTTTGGAGACACCAACAGGTTGTTGAGATCCCTAAACCGAGCGAGTTAAGACCTGAAAGTTTTCTCGCGCTCGCGGCTGATGCTAGTGTCGGCTCGGCAAGCACCTCTGAAACACACGAGCTACCGAATGAAAAGCCTTTAGCCGGTTTGCGTTTAGCAGTCCCGCGCATGTATTTGGGTAAAGATGATAAATTTCCTATCAAGGTGCGTGGCTCTGTGCTCGAGCTTTTCGAGGTAGCACGTGCCCGCCTCGAAGAATTGGGAGCCGAAATCACCGAAAGTGATTTTCCGCTGATAGAAGAGTACGAGGGAGATCATCCTGGCGGTGAAAATGTGGCACGTCTAGGTGTTTTGCCAGAGGGGTGGATGGACACCGAGTTCAACCACATCCTCGCTTTTGGGTGGGACGACTTTCTCCGTGCAAACGCAAACCCGCTGATACCCTCGCTCGCAGAGGTTGATCCTGACCTTATTTTTCCTGCCGAACCAGGGCAGCTACCTGATCGCTATGAAGAGGTTGCGGATTATGAAAACCGTTACCGAGAAACGGTGCGTCTTGCTAAACAAGGAATTAGTGATCCGCGGCTTCGAAGTGATTTTGCGGCGGGCTTAAATGGGATTTTGAAGCTCCGCGAAACTCTATTTGACGAGTGGTTAGAAAGCTCCGGTTTTGATGGAGTGGTTTTTCCGGCTAATGCTGATGTTGGTTTGGCCAATGCTGATGTTGATAAAGATGCGGCAGATCATGCCTGGTCAAACGGCGTTTTCTACTCAAATGGGAATTATGCTTTGAGGCATCTTGGCCTCCCAACGGTTACCGTTCCTATGGGGGTCTTATCAGATATTGCAATGCCAGTAGGACTCACTTTTGCAGGGCGCGCCTATAGTGATGTTGAGCTGTTGCGCTGGGCGGCGGCGTTTGAAGCGCCGGGGTCGATGCGGGAGGCTCCGCGGTTCTTATAGCGGACCGATCCGCGTGCAGTTTCGGGACTTTCTGCCCCGAGAGCATGAAATTTGCTCCAGGAGCGTGAAATTTGCTCTAGAAGCGTGAAACCTCCATCGAATGTATGGAAAACGTTGCTTTAGCAAAGTTTTGCAGCGTTTTTCCTACACTCGATGCTGGGGCATGGGGCACGAGACGCGGGGCAGGTGAGGTAGGAGAGGGTGCGGGGTAGCGGATAGCGGATAGCGCTGGAGCTAATTCGCAGAAGCCTCCCCAAGGCTCAGCGCGAGTTTGCGCAATAGATTGCTTAAACTCTCACGTTCTTCACGATTCAACCCGTCAAGCAGGTGCTCTTCGGCATCGGTCAAACGTGTTATGGCTGCATCAACGAGCGTCAAACCCATTGGTGTGATCTCGACGAGCACCCCACGACCGTCGCCAGGATCAGGCAGACGGCGCACCAGTTCACGCTCAACCATGCGGTCTATACGACTCGTGATTGTGCCGCTCGACACTAGGGTTTCGCGTACCAAAGTTTTAGGGGTTTGTCTGTATGGAGCGCCTCCGCGTCGGAGCACCGCCAGCACATCAAACTCCCAGGTGTTGAGACCCGTACGATCGAAAGCGAGGGTGCGAGCCCTAGCCAGGTGCTTTGTTAATCTGATTAGTCTTGAAAAAATGTGCAGAGGGGCAAGGTCAAGATCGGGCCGCTCTTCCGCCCACTCTTTAACAATTCTGTCTACTTCGTCACGTTCTTCTTGCACAACTACATTATTGCAGGTAAGGCAAGGTATCATTGGAGTTGGATACCTGAAGTAAAGTTTTTTTGCTCACGATTTAGCACGCAGTCAAAAAGTCTGGCAAACTAGTGTGGTGCCTTTGGGTGCGGTCCGCCTTGGTGTAATGGCAGCACGACAGCCTTTGGAGCTGTGAAGTCCAGGTTCGAGTCCTGGGGGCGGAGCGACGTCAGTATTTGATGTTTGGTTACCTCGGAGGGAACGCATGGCAGACCGGGTTGCGGCTGAGCTCGCAGTGGTGATTCTCGCCGCTGGACAGGGCACACGTATGAAATCGTCGTTGCCCAAGGTGCTTCACCAGATAGCTGGCCGTTCTCTGATCGGTCACGTGTTAGACACAGCTCGTGGTCTCGAAGCCCGCCATGTTGTTGCCGTGGTGCGCCACGAGCGTGAGATTGTAACTGAGGCTATTAAAGATCATGCCCCTGACACGATAATCGTTGACCAAGACGAGATGCCTGGAACGGGTCGTGCGGTGGAGCAGGCAATTGAAGCTTTGCCTAAAGGCTTCAGCGGATCAGTCGTTGTGCTCTCTGGTGACGTGCCATTAATTGATGTGCCCACTTTGCGCACGCTAATAGACTCGCACGAAAATAGTGAGCGGCAGATGACGATCCTCTCTGCTAAAGTCACAAACCCCACTGGGCTCGGCCGCATTTTGCGCACCGAAGATGCAACTATGACCGGGATTGTCGAAGAAAAAGATGCAAACGACGAACAGCGTAAAATTAGTGAGATCAACGGCGGTATATACGTTTTTGCTCATCGGGCGTTAGCGGTTGCTTTAAAACAGATTGACACTGAAAACGCGCAGAGTGAAAAGTATCTAACAGATGCAGCGGTAAAAATTTTAGCTGCCGGTGGCAAAGTAGACGCGGTCGCTACTAGTGATCCGTGGCTGATTGCTGGTGTCAATGACCGTGCGCAGCTAGCTGAGGCTGCGCGAGAGTTTAATCGACGGATTGTCAAGAGTCATCAGATGGCTGGTGTTACTATTCAGGATCCAGAAACTACGTGGATCGATGCTGAGGTCTCGATCGGCCAAGACACCATAATTTTGCCTGGAACGTATTTGCATGGAGCCACCTCGATTGCAGCTAACACTGTTATCGGTCCAGAAACCACGCTCGTTGACTGTGAAGTAGCAGAGCGAGCCCACGTGCGTCGAAGCGAAGCGACACTTGCCGTGATCGGTGAGGGTGCTCAGGTTGGCCCGTTCTCGTATTTGCGCCCCGGAACACAGTTGAGTTCCGCCACAAAAATTGGTGCCTATGTTGAAGCGAAAAACGCTAAAATCGGCCGGAACAGTAAAGTCCCACACTTAAGTTATGTTGGTGATGTAACTGTGGGTGAAGACTCAAATATTGGCGCTGGAACGATAATCGCCAACTATGATGGAGTCAAAAAGCACGAAACAGTAGTTGGTGACGCGGTGCGCATCGGATCGCAGAATGTGCTGATAGCGCCAGTAACCGTGAACGACGGCGCATATACTGCGGCGGGAGCTGCGATCCGGAAGGATGTTCCAGCTGGTTCTTTAGGAATGGGTGTCATTCCGCAAAGAAATATCGAAGGTTGGGTGGCCGAGAACCGCCCGGAAACAAGTGCAGCAGAAGCTGCCGCTAAAGCGAAGGAAAAAAACTAATGAGCGCCATTCGGCTGGCTGGGGAAAAAAAGTTAGTTCTTTTGAGTGGTAGGGCGTATCCGCAGCTTGCAGAAGACATCGCCTCAGAGCTGGGGGCTGAGCTAGTTGAGACCGACACTCGTACATTCGCTAATGGTGAGATATATTCACGTTTTGGTGAGAGCGTGCGTGGAGCTGACGCCTTTGTGATTCAATCACACACCCACCCCATTAATGAGTGGCTCATGGAACAACTGATAATGGTTGATGCTTTGAAACGTGCTTCGGCAAAACGCATTACAGTTGTTGCACCCTTCTACCCGTACTCGCGGCAAGATAAGAAGGGCCGTGGTCGTGAACCGATTTCTGCACGCCTAATTGCAGATCTCTTTAAAGCAGCGGGAGCTGACCGTATTATGTCGGTTGACCTGCACGCTTCACAGATTCAAGGTTTCTTTGATGGCCCCGTTGATCACCTTTTTGCGATGCCGGTGCTTCTAGAATATTTCAGAAAAACGCTCGACCGAGACGATATAACAGTTGTTTCACCAGATATGGGGCGGGTTCGGGTAGCAGACCAGTGGAGTGACAAACTACATGCACCTCTTGCTATCATCCACAAACGTCGCGACCCGAACATTGCAAATGAGGTTTCGGTGCACGAAATTGTCGGTAATGTTGAGGGTCGTTGGTGTGTGATGGTTGACGACATGATAGATACCGGCGGAACAATTTCTAAGGCCGCTGCAGCTCTTAAAGCACATGGAGCTTTGGGAGTCACAATCGCTGCTACTCACGCAATTTTCTCGGGTAATGCGATCGATAAACTTAGCGCAGACTTTATAGATGAGGTTGTTGTCACCGATACTTTGCCGGTGCCCCCAGAGAAACGATTCGAAAAGCTCACAGTTCTTTCGATTGCGCCGCTGATTGCTAAAGCTATCCACGAAGTGTTTGAAGACGGTTCCGTAACCAGCATGTTTGAAGGAATGGCATAAAGTACGATAAGATTATCGATTGTACTTCGGCGAGGGGCATTAAGCCCGTTATCGACGCAGTGTTGGTCTCTTTATGGGCTGATAGAGCGAGCGCCGTCTACCGGGTCAAGCGCCTCTGCTTTTCCCACAACATATAAGGAGAAACCATGAAAGAAATTAAATCGCTCGTTGTAACCGAGAGAACATCGTTCGGTAAAGGCGCGTCACGCCAGCTACGACGTGACGGATTAACCCCCGCTGTTGTTTACGGTCACGGATCTGACGTGCATCACATTGCTGTTGAGTCACACCCACTCTCACTAATCGTGCGGCGCGCGAACGCTCTAATTGAACTTGATTCGGGCAAGAAAACCAAACAGCTTGTGCTTGTTAAAGATGTGCAGAGAGACCCAGTACGTCAGATTATTGAACACGTAGACCTCGTCATCATTAAAAAGGGTGAAACAGTGCACGTTGAGGTGCCAGTAGTGATTGTTGGAGAGCCATTCTCCGGTTCCACATTCTTACTTGAGCTCGGTACTTTGGCGCTTAATGTTCCAGCTACAAGCATTCCTCAAAACATTGAGATCGATGTTGAAGGTCTAGAAGCCGGAACGCAGATTCTCGTTCAAGACATAGCTTTTCCAGAGGGTGCTGTCGCAGAAGATGACCCAGAGCAGCTTGTTGTGAACATCGTTGAGCTGCGCGCTGAAGAGCTCGAAGACTCTGACGAAGAGACTGCAGAAACAGCAGAAGAGACTGAAGAAGACTCAGCAGAGTAACAATTTTGTGATCAGCGGATGCAGATAGCTAAACCGCTGATCACAAAATAGCCTTCTTTTAAGGGCTCGAGTTTAAGCTCGAGCCCTTTTTAATTTCAAACTTTGTTACCGCGGTCTGAGATTTCTGACTAATTAGTTTAAGCTTCTCGCGGTAGGCTTAGTTGGTGTTTTGGAGAAAGAAAGAAAAAGCTTTGGCTGAAGACCGTTGGCTAGTGATCGGGCTTGGTAATCCCGGTCCTAAATATGAACAGACGAGACACAACGTCGGCCAAATGGCACTCGACCTGATAGCGCAAGAGATAGGTGAGTCTTTTAAAGCTCATAAAACTAACAGTCGCATAGCTGATGGTCGTCTCCGAGTGCCCGGCCCGCAGTTGATTCTAGTGAAGCCAAACACTTTTATGAATCTTTCGGGCGGCCCCACTTCGCAATCCGCAAAATATTTTGATGTTCCCGTGGATCGCATAATCGTGTTGCACGATGAGCTTGATATTCCTTTTGGAAACGTAAAACTAAAACAGGGTGGTGGGCACGGTGGGCATAATGGGTTGCGCGACATAGCGAAGGCTCTTGGAACACCAGATTTTTTGCGTGTCAGAATCGGTATAGGAAGGCCTACTGGGAGTAAAGATCCCTCTGATTTTGTGCTTTCTCCTTTTAACTCAACAGAAAAGAAAGAGCTCGACCTGTTACTTACAGATGCGGCAGACGCAACGACCAGCATAGTTTTTGATGGACTTCTTAAGGCGCAACAAGACGTGCATTCTAGGAATAAAGCATGAGTTTAAGCGGTCTTCCAAAACTTTTACAAAGTTCCTCAGGGTTTGTTAGAGCTGTAGAAGGCGCAGAATCAGACCTGAATATCTCAGTTCTTGAAGGGTTGCGCGCTCCGGTTATTGTCGGGCAGATAGAACAGTCTTGGTCATCAGGTGACCGTGGAGTGCATCTCATCGTGACAGCCACAAGCAGGGAAGCAGATCGCCTCCGTCGTGAAATTGAGACTATGATTCCTGATGCCAGAACAGCTGAACTTTCGGCTTGGGAGACTCTGCCGCACGAACGTTTAAGCCCTTCAACCGAGACACTGGGACGACGGCAGCGAGTGCTCAGCCTGATAAGGGGCGATGACAACGCAGTGCCGAGAATAGTATTCGCTTCGGTGCGCGCGGTATTGCAACCCATTTCACAACATGCGGCCGCTGGTTCTCACATTGATCTATTTGAAGGTAAAGATGACGTAGGCTTCGATGAGTTAGTGCAAACACTCATTGATTTTGCTTATATGAGAGTTGACATGGTTACGCGCCGTGGTGAGTTTGCGGTGCGCGGTGGCATGGTCGATGTTTTTGCTCCCACAGAAGATCATGCGGTGCGCATAGACTTTTTTGGAGATGAGATCGAGCAGATGCGAGCTTTTGCTGTATCTGATCAGCGTAGCGCGGGCGAAGCACTAGAGTCGCTGCGTGTAGGTATCGCGCGAGAGCTGTTGCTCACCGAAGAGGTTCGCGCTAAAGCTATTGAGCTGCAACCAAAAATGCCTGCATTCTCTAGCATGCTTGAACAGTTGGGTCAGGGGATCTTGGTTGAGGGAATGGAAGCTTTGCTCCCCGCGCTAGATGGCAAACTCGCTCTAGTCACTGAGTTAATGCCTAAGGGCGGTTCAGTGACGGTAGTTTCACCAGAACGGGTAGCGACAAGAGCGCTTAGCTTGCATGAAACTAATCGAGAATTTCTTGATGCTGCCTGGGAACAGGCGGGTGGAGGCGGCGCGGCACCTATACAAGTTTCGGGCGATGGTTTAGCGACACTCAGCGAGGTGCGCAGTGTCAGTGTTTCGCGTCCTTGGCGAACGGTTACAGCTTTTAGTAGTTCACCAGAAGAGTCAGCCGATGAGGTTTTTGTTGAAGGTGGGCCGCTGCCTGTTCCAAGTGCGGGTGAAATAGCTTCTGATTTCTTTGCAGATAAGTCACGTGAATGGATAACCTCTGGAATACGCGTTGTTTTGGTTTGCCAAAGCTCGAGCCTCGCAAATCGGGCAGCAGAAAATCTGTTAGAACACGGCTTACCTGTTGAACAGGTGTCTGATCTTCAAAATTTATCGCAAAAACCTATTGTGTATGTTGTATCGGGAACAGCCTGGAGCGGGTTTTACAGTCAAGATGCAAAACTAGCTTTAATCACTGAAACGGAGTTTTTTGGGCGTTCTTTTGCTGAGCGTCAAAATGCGCCGCAGAAGCTTGCCAGACGGAGCAAACAGGTTGTTGACCCATTAAAACTTGTTGCTGGTGATTATGTGGTGCACGAAACTCACGGCATCGGCCAGTTTGTTGAATTGGTGAGCAGAATGGTTCCGACCGGAAGCGGCAGAAACGCGCAGAAAGCTCAGCGTGAATACTTAGTTTTAGAGTATGCCCCAAATAAGCGCGGACTTCCCAAAGATAAACTGTTTGTTCCGACTGACCAACTCGACCAACTTTCAAGATATGTGGGTGGGGAGTCGCCTTCACTATCAAAAATGGGTGGTAGTGACTGGTCTACTGCTAAGAAAAAGGCGCGTAAAGCAGTACGAGACATCGCGGTTGAGCTAGTAAAGCTCTATGCGGCGCGCATGTCCGTTAAGGGCCACCCATTCAGCCCTGACACGCCATGGCAGTACGAACTAGAAGAGTCGTTTCCGCACGTCGAGACTGTAGATCAGTTGACCACAATCGCTGAGGTCAAAGCTGATATGGAAAAACCACAGCCCATGGATCGTCTGATTTCTGGCGATGTTGGTTTCGGGAAAACCGAAATAGCTGTTAGAGCGGCTTTTAAAGCTGTGCAAGATAATAAACAGGTCGCTATTTTGGTGCCCACCACGCTGCTAGTAAAGCAACACATGGAGACCTTTCAAGATCGTTTCGCAGGATTCCCGGTGCGTCTGCACGCACTGTCTCGTTTTCAAACTGAAAAAGAAGCCAGGGCCACCATTGAGGGGCTTGCGGCAGGCACTGTCGACGTAGTTATCGGCACACACAGGTTGCTTTCACCAAACGTACAATACAAAGACTTAGGGCTGCTAGTAATAGATGAAGAGCAGCGTTTTGGTGTTGAACACAAAGACGCCATAAAAAAACTTAAAACTGGTGTAGACATCCTTGCGATGAGCGCCACCCCGATTCCGCGAACCTTAGAAATGGCTGTTACCGGCATTCGTGAGATGTCTACCCTCGCGACGGCCCCAGAAGATAGACACCCCATCTTGACTTTTGTCGGCCAAAGAAGTGACTCACAAATGGCGGCTGCAGTGCGTCGAGAAATGCTCCGCGAAGGGCAAATCTTTGTTGTGCACAACCGCGTGCAATCAATCAACAAAGTGGCCGCTAAAATAGCAGAACTGGTGCCTGACGCCCGCGTTGCGGTAGCTCACGGAAAACTCAGTGAAGCACAGTTGGAACAGGTTGTAATCGACTTTTGGGAGCGCAAATATGATGTGCTTGTTGCAACAACGATCATTGAAACCGGTCTCGACATTGCCAATGCCAACACAATAATCATTGATCAAGCTGATCGTTACGGGCTTAGCCAGCTACACCAATTGCGAGGTCGTGTAGGCCGAAGCCGAGAGCGCGCCTACGCATATTTTCTCTACGACCCAGAAAAACCACTAACCGAGACAGCGCACGAAAGACTCGAAACAATCGCGCGTAACAACGAACTCGGAAGTGGCATGCAGGTGGCTTTGAAAGACCTCGAGCTGCGTGGAGCAGGCAACCTACTCGGTGGGGAACAGTCTGGCCATATAGCTGGAGTGGGCTTTGATCTGTACTTGCGCATGATCTCTGAAGCGGTAAACACATTTAAAGGCGAAGAAACTCAAGAGCAAAAAGAGCTGGTGCTCGAACTTGCTGTTGACGCTCACATTCCTGAAGAGTACATCGACAGTGAACGGTTGCGCCTTGAAGCGTACCAAAAATTCGCGGCGGCATCCCACCCACAGGCTCCCGAAGAGCACGTACAACTTGTATTAGAAGAACTACGCGACAGATACGGTGACGAACCAGAAGAAGTGATTCGACTTGCAGAGGTAACTAAACTCCGTCGTCGCGCAGCGAAACTCGGTCTCACCAAAGTTGTAGCCGGCGGAAGCATGTTGCGCATCAGCCCCGTTGAACTGGCAGACTCTAGAAGAATGCGTCTTTCCAGAATGTATCCCAAGGCTCGCTACAGTGCAGAACTTAAATCCCTACAGATTCCACTACCAGAAAAAGAAGGACTTCTCACGCGTAGAAGCGATAGCGTGACAGAAGACACTCTAACCTGGGTCGCTCAAATCTTCAGTGCGATCCTTGAAGAAGACAAAACTAATGAGCTATAAAATCAGCGAGTTTTAGAGGAACTAATCGATGAGCGTTACAGAAGCCTACAAAATTGTGATGCGCATGGTCAAACCTGACGGATGCGCATGGCACGAAGCGCAAACCCACGAAAGCCTCACAAGATACCTCATCGAAGAAACCTATGAGCTCATCGAAGCGATAGACAACCATGCGCCGGCAGAAGAAATGATCAGTGAGCTCGCAGATGTGCTATATCAAGTTCTTTTTCATGCCGCGATAGCTGAACGAGACGCAGAAGGCTATGACCTTGACACCGTTGCCGACGCCCTCTCAAAAAAACTAATTGCCCGACATCCACACGTATTCGGTGAGCGAGGTCACATGACACTCGAAGAGCTAGAAGCAGAGTGGGAACATCTAAAAGAAGAAGCCACAGGTTCGGAGCGCGGATCGAGACACCCACTTCAAGGAATACCCGCGGGCCTTCCCGCTCTGGCACGTGCAACCAAAACAGTAGACAGACTCGCTCGAGCCCAAAAGCTGAATCTGACGGCGGGTAAGGCACCAGTAAACGAGGCTCAAATTGGGCAGGGGCTCCTCGCAATAGTAAAAGACGCAGTCGCAAACGGCATAGATCCAGACATCGCTCTACGCAAAGCAACAAATGCGCTCGCAGAAGAAATGAAATACTAGAACTATGGCAAAACAGGTAAATCCACCACGCGGAATGCGTGACATACTCCCGCAAGAAAAAATACGCCGTGAGTGGGCGCTAAATGTGATCCGCAACACTTATCGCGCGCACGGTTTTGATGAGATAGAAACGCCCGTGCTTGAAAATTATGACCGCTTGCATGCGGGTCTAGGCGGAGACAACGAAAAACTCTCTTTTTCGGTATTGAAGCGTGGCATCACAGCCCAAGACTTAAACGAAGCCGCTAAACAAGAAGATGCTGAGTTGCTTGCCGACCTCGGTCTCCGGTTCGATCTGACAGTGCCGTTAAGTCGCTACTACGCATCAAACAGAGCAAAATTATCGCCAGTTTTCAGAGCCCTGCAGATAGCGCCGGTGTGGCGAGCAGAAAGACCCCAAAAAGGTCGCTATAGGCAATTCGTGCAATCAGATATAGACATAATTGGTGAGCCAGGGTTGTTAGCAGAAGCAGAGTTAATAACTGCAACATCAGCAGCACTTGCAGCATTAGGGTTAAAAGCCTGCACCATACGTGTCAACGATCGCCGAGTGTTAACAGCTATGCTTGACGCAGCTGGTTTTCAACCCGAAGATCATAGTCGGGTGCTAATCTCTGTTGACAAGCTAGACAAAATTGGTCTCGACGGGGTTGCACAAGAATTAGCGCAAATAGATGAAGATGCGGCTCGCCGCTTGCAGAAAGCGTTAGGCCTCGCCGAAGAAGAGCTAAAAGCTGGCAGTCTTGCCCTCACTGAAGCTGAAATGCTGAAAGTTTTGCCTGACGGGGTAGATAACACTGGAGTGCTGAGCCTGTCAGAACTTAATGAGTCTCTCGTCGGCGCTTTACCCGAGGGAGTTACTCTCAGCTTCGACCCCACACTTGTGCGCGGGATGGGTTATTACACCGGCACAATATTTGAGATTGCACACCCAGGCTCAGGTAGCTCTGTCGGCGGCGGCGGACGTTACGACGGGATGGTGGGCAGGTTTTTAGGGCAAGATGTTCCTGCGGTCGGTTTTTCAATAGGTTTTGAGCGGGTTATAGACCTTATTGATGTGCCAGAACTGGGGGCAGACGTTGTTGCGCTTGTTTTTGATGAAGATGTGCCACACAAAACCCTTATTTCTTTGAAGCAGGAACTTGTTGCCCAGGGACTTAAAGTGCGGTTAGAAAAACGCCAAAAAAATATGAAAACACTAATTCAAAGGCTCACAGATACGGGTGTTTCAAGCATGGCAAATGTTAGAGCAGAAACTTTGAATGTTGCAGATCTAAAATTTCGTGAGCTGTGACCGGGTAGAGTAGAAGCGGCGATTTTATTTAAAAAAGTAACCTAACCACAAGGAGCAGATAGTGGCTTTAGTCGATGCGGTAATTGCACGAGAAATTCTTGATTCAAGGGGCAACCCAACAGTAGAGGTTGAAGTTGCTTTAAGCGATGGATCAGTAAGCCGTGCTGCTGTGCCATCTGGCGCCTCGACAGGAGCTTTTGAAGCTTACGAGCTGCGGGACGGCGACAAAAACCGCTACCTAGGTAAAGGCGTCACAAAAGCAGTCGACGCAGTGCACACCGTGTTGGGGCCTGCTATTGAAGATTTTATAGCTGATGATCAAAGACTCATCGATCAGGCTTTAAAAGATGCTGATGGAACAGAAAATAAACAAAATGTTGGCGCTAATTCAATCTTAGGAGTTAGCCTCGCGGTAGCACAGGCGGCCGCCGAGTCAGCAGGCTTGCCCCTATATCGTTATATCGGTGGACCAAATGCGAGAACCCTCCCGGTTCCTCTAATGAACATTATTAACGGTGGCGCCCATGCAGACACCGGGGTCGACATTCAAGAGTTTATGGCAGTTCCTCTGGGAGCAGAAACCTTCTCTGAAGGACTCCGGTGGGGTGTCGAGGTCTATCACGCGCTTAAGAGTTTAATGCAAGAAAAAGGTCTCGCGACTGCGCTCGGAGACGAGGGAGGATTCGCTCCAGACTTGCCAAATAACTCAGCAGCTTTGGATTTAATAGTAGAAGCGATAAAAAGGGCTGGCTATGAGCCGGGGCGCGATATCGCTTTGGCTCTCGATGTCGCTTCAACTGAGTTTTTTGCTGATGGCAGTTACCAGTTCGAAGGTAAAGCGCGCACTGCAGCAGAGATGATTGAATACTATGCTGATCTGTGCGATAAGTATCCACTCGTTTCAATCGAAGATCCTCTTGATGAAAATGACTGGGAGGGTTGGCGCGACTTGACCACCGCATTAGGAGATAGAGTGCAGCTGGTGGGGGACGATCTCTTTGTGACAAACCCGCAACGTCTGGCTGAAGGAATCGCGCGAGGCACTGCAAATTCACTGCTGGTAAAGGTAAATCAGATAGGTACGCTGACCGAGACGCTGGATGCCGTGCAGATGGCACACAGAGCTGGGTATACTGCGATTCTTTCACACCGCTCAGGTGAAACCGAAGACGTAACAATTGCAGATCTAGCTGTTGCAACAGATTGTGGCCAGATTAAGACTGGTGCTCCAGCTCGAAGCGAGCGGGTCGCAAAATACAATCAGCTTCTGCGCATTGAAGAAGAGCTCGGTGGAGCTGCTGAATATGCGGGTCGGAACGCGTTTCCGCGCTTTAAATAAATGCACCTATAAGAGTTGTGGTTCATGAAAAAATCAAGCCGGCGATCAACACAAGACAAGTCTAAAAGCAGACAGGACAAGTTTGCTGGTTTTAAAACTGATGCTCTTGCCTGGTTACAGAGTCTACGCTTCAGCGCGTTAAGCGTTGTTGTGCTTGCTGTTGTGGCAACAGCAGCGATCGTTTTAGCTCCAAATATTTCTGTATTTGTGCAGCAGAAGAAAGAAATTGCACAGCTTCGGGAGAGCGTTAATTTACACAAAAAAGCTGTCGACGAGACTGAAGCAGAGAAATTGAAATGGCAAGATCCGGTCTTTATTAAGGCGCAGGCTAGGGAGCGGCTTTATTATGTGATGCCCGGCGAAACGCAATTGTCTGTGATAACCGATGGCGTTGAAATACCGGTAGATGATGACAAGCAGGTTAGTGATTCTATATCCCAGACAGAAAGCAATTGGCCGCTTGACTTTGCGAAATCGATTATCCGTGCTGGCACCACGGCTGATAATCCGAAAGACTTTTTTTGATTGCAAGGGTGTGAGATGAACGTAACAAAAATTGAGGAAGCTTCAGCCCGTGATATTGAAGTTGTAAGTGCTCAACTGGGCAGGCCTGCTAGGGGAGTTGTCGGCATAGCGGCACGCGACAAAGATGGTGTTCCGGCCGTGGTCGCAACTGCACCCAGATTACAAGACGGCACACCCTTTCCTACTTTTTACTATCTGAGCCATCCCGAGGCAGTACGACTTGCTTCAAATTTAGAAGCGCAGGGCAAAATGGTTGCATACAATGAACTGTTGCAAACTGATGAAGCTGTGCGTGAGCAGTACGAAAAGGCACACGAAGCGTATATAGCTGACCGTAACAAGTTTGCTATCGTAAGTGAGCTGGAAGGCATCAGCGCAGGAGGGATGCCCACTCGCGTTAAATGCTTGCACGCTCTGATAGGTCACGCTCTTGCAGCGGGCCCCGGGGTCAATCCGATAGGGGATTTGGCTATTAAAGACTCAAATTTGAAGATATAGCGCAGGAAGTGCCAAAAATTTGGTCTACAATAGTCAAGGTTGGGTATTAAGCTCAAATTTGGAGTGCTCGAAACGCGGGTTCTCATTAGCGGTCTCAGTTCAAGGAGAACAGCCTCGTGGCTAAAAAAATATTGATTGTTGGTGGCGGTTACGCAGGTTTCTATACTGCATGGAAGCTAGAGAAATGGTTGCGACCCGGGGAAGCTGAAGTGACAATCGTCGATCCGCTCCCTTATATGGCCTATCTTCCATTTTTGCCAGAGGTCGCAGCTGGTTCAATTGAGCCGCGGCACGCAGTTGTTGCACGACGCCGACATCTGAAGCACACAGCCAACATCGCCGGTAAGGTTACCGGCATTTCTCATGCCACGAAGACAGCCACGATTACCCCCAATGAGGGTGAAAAGTACGAATTTAAATACGACCAGATTGTGATCGCTACAGGTTCAGTCTCTAGAACTTTTCCAATACCCGGAATCGCAGATCTTGCTATCGGCATGAAAACCATTGAAGAAGCCATTGCAGTGCGGGACCGCCTGATCGGTAACTTTGAGCGCGCCTCAGTATTGCCCAAGGGAGATGCTCAGCGCGACAGACTTTTGACGGTCACAGTTGTTGGCGGTGGATTCGCTGGAATCGAGACAGTTGCAGAGCTGCGCTCTCTTGCTAGTTCGCTCATTAGAAGATACCCAGAAATTACTTTTGACGAGACCAAATTCCATCTAGTTGAGGCTATGGGACGCATCATGCCAGAGGTGTCTGAAGCTACTGCAAACTGGGTTGTTAAAGATCAGACCAGACGAGGTGTCAACATACACCTCGATACGCAGCTTTCATCTGCTGAGGGCGGGCACATGGAGCTTTCAACGGGCGAAAAATATGAGTCAGATCTGATTGTGTGGACCGCGGGAGTTATGCCACGGCCGTTTTTGCGCGACACAGATCTACCTATTGGACCACGCGGTCACGTTGTTTCTAGCCCTACTCTTCAGGTTGCTACCGAGGAGGGTGAAATCGTTGAGGGCGCATGGACAGCTGGCGACACCGCTCAAACTCCAGACATTTCATCAACCCCTGGTCCCGGAGGCTTCTGTGTTCCTAACGCGCAGCACGCTGTGCGCCAGGGGCGACTGCTAGCAAAGAATATTGTCGCTGTGATCCGCGATGAAGGCCCGGTGCCATACATTCACAAGAACCAGGGTGCAGTTGCTGGTCTGGGTCTAAACACCGGAGTTTTTCAGTCGGGCAAGTTTGCGATGAAGGGCTACTTTGCGTGGCTGGCACACAGGTTTTATCACGGTCTTGCAATTCCAACTTGGGAACGAAAACTGCGAGTTTTTGGTGGTTGGGTAGGTCACTTCTTCTTAGGTCGCGATTTCGTTAACATTGAAGCTTCAACCAAGCCCCGCGCTATATTTGAAGAGTTTGCTTCGCGCCCTAAAGAGTGAAACCTAGTTAAATTAAGGTCTCTGTTTCCCGTCTAAAGCATCAGCGTGCGTAGATAAAAACTCATACATTTCAGTATCATCAACACCGGGAAACTCGCCAGTCGGTAGTGGCGATAGAATATGCTGATGCATTCTAGCGCTCGGCCACGCAGCTCCTGCCCAGCGGCTGGTGAGCTCCTCGCTTGGTGTTCTACAGCAAAGCGGATCAGGACACGTCGATTTTGCTCGCTCATGGGAATCTCGCCCTCGAAACCATTTTGCGTCATCAAACGGCACTCCACACGTTATTGAAAAAGCTCCCTCCACGCCAAGATCACCTATTTGGCTTGTTTCCCAATATGTGCCTTCTGGTGTGTCAGTGTATTGATAAAACTCACTAGTGCGGTTTTTGCGTTGGAAGGCAGTGCGTCCAGCCCAAAATCTGCAAAGAATTTGTCCCTCGATTGACCCGGACTGGTCGGCAGGGTAGGGAAAAGAGTTATTTTCGTAGCCGCGAATGAGGGATCCGCCAGCATCAGCGCGATAAAAATGAACCTGCAAGTCTAAATGTCTAGTCGCCAGGTTTGTAAATCTGTGTGCTGCTGCTTCGTGTGTGACACCAAAAGCGTCGCGCAAATCTTCGATTGCGAGATTTCGGTCTCTTTTTGCTTTTTGCAAAAAGGTAGCCGCTTTTTGTTCTGGCATGAGGCAGGCAGAGGCGAAATAGTTTATTTGTAGTCTCTGCCGCAAAAACTCTTCATAGCTTGTGGGCGGGTTATGCCCTAAAACTCTATGTGCCATTGCTTGTAGAGCTAGAGCCCGCAAACCGTGCCCGCCGGGAATGGAAGCTGGTGGGAGGTAGATGCGCCCATTGTCAAGATCTGTAATACTTCTCGTGTTAGAAGGGAGGTCGTTAACGAAAATAAGTGTGAATCCTAGTGATTCAGCTAAAACGGCAACTGTGCGATGCGTTACAGCGCCTCCTGTGTGTCCAACTTTTGCCATTAGTTCTTCGGCTATTACCTCGATATCTGGCAAATAGTTGTTTTCTTTACGCATTTCAAGCCTGATGGTGGTGTTTGCTCGCCGTGCCGCCTCAGGCGTTGATGCGGCGGCCCGGTTCAGGCGCTGAATCTCCCGATGCAAACCAACTAGTGCTTCTAGTGCTTCGTCGCTGATTCCGCGCACATTTTTTATTTGCGCAATGCCAAGGTTGGTGTGCCCTGCTGTGCTCTGAGCCCGCTCTAACTCTATCTCGAGGCTGCTGCGCAAATCGGGAGCCTCCTGCGCTAAAAGCTCGGTTAGCTGGACATTGAAAACGCCGGCCATTGCCTCCAAAAGAGACAGTTTCGGCTCTCTTTTGCCATTTTCTATAAGTGATAGAGCGCTCGGGCCAATCCCCACTCGCTCCCCAAGTTGTTCGAGAGTGAGCTCAGCGGCTAGCCGATAGTGTCTGATTCTTTTTCCTCGTATTAGACGCTGGTGTTCGTGCGAAGTCATGGTTTGTTGATCAAATGGCATATATTTACTATAAGTCAAAAACTTGACAAATTGACAAGTTCTTTTGCAGGTTAGTGTCAGAGATCTTTGCGAAGATGGAAATGTCAGAATTTTTCACTCGACACCACATGCTCGACACAACATGAAGGAATACAGGTTAAATGGGCAGCGAAACCAGTATTGAGATTGACCTCGCGACGATGGTCACAGAAAATGCTACAACAAAAAATCCTGAGATTTTAAACTGGGTTACTGAAGTGGCTGAGCTTACAAAACCAGATCAAATCTATTGGTGTGATGGATCTCAAGAAGAGTGGGACCGCATCGCTTCTGAAATGGTTGATGCAGGGACTCTGATCAGACTAAATCGAGATTTGCGTCCCGGTAGCTATCTGGCTCGCTCACACCCAGCTGATGTGGCACGTGTCGAAGATCGCACCTTCATTTGTTCGGAACGCGAAGAAGACGCGGGTCCTACCAACAATTGGCGCCACCCCGACGCTATGAAAGAAGAGCTTGAGCCTTTCTTCAACGGTTCCATGCGCGGCCGCACAATGTATGTGACGCCTTTTTCAATGGGTCCAATTGGTGGCGCGATCTCACAGCTTGGCATTCAGCTGACCGATTCACCGTATGCGGTTTTAAACATGCGCATAATGACCCGCATGGGGCAGGCAGCGATGGACGGCATTACGCCCGGAAGCGAATGGGTGCGCACCGTGCACTCAGTGGGAGCACCTTTAACCGCGGGTGAAGAAGATAGCGCGTGGCCTTGCAACGACACCAAATACATAACCCATTTTCCTGACACGCTTGAAGTTTGGTCTTACGGGTCTGGCTATGGCGGCAACGCACTGCTTTCTAAAAAATGTTTTGCGCTGCGCATAGCAAGCGTGATGGGTCGTAATGAGGGCTGGCTTGCCGAGCATATGCTTCTGTTGAAACTCACAAGCGAAGAAACAGGCAAGGCCTACCATATTTCAGCCGCATTTCCTTCGGCCTGTGGCAAGACAAACCTTGCGATGCTACAGCCGACCATTTCGGGTTGGAAGGTCGAGACTATTGGTGATGACATCGCCTGGCTTCGTCCGGGGCCGGATGGAAGACTTTATGCAATAAACCCAGAAGCAGGCTTCTTTGGCGTTGCTCCTGGGACTGGTGAAGACACAAACCCAATCGCTATGGAAACGCTGTGGGGGCACACCATCTTTACCAACGTAGCGCTGACAGACGATGGGGATGTTTGGTGGGAGGGTAAAACCCGTCAGGTTCCAGAGCACCTCATAGATTGGCAGGGCAACGACTGGACGCCAGACTCTGGTGTGCTTGCTGCGCATCCAAACTCAAGATTCACAGTTCCTATTCAACAGACCCCAACTCTTGCCGATGACTGGTATGAGCAAAATGGGGTGCCAATAGACGCGATTCTCTTCGGTGGTAGGCGTGCAACAAATGTGCCGCTCGTTGCGCAGTCACTCAATTGGGAGCATGGCGTTTTCATGGGTGCCACAATCTCTTCTGAAAAGACTGCCGCTCAAGAAGGCACCGTGGGTGAGTTGCGGAGGGATCCATTCGCGATGCTTCCCTTCTGCGGCTACAATATGGCTGACTATTGGGGCCACTGGCTAGAAATGGGCGAAAAGCTGGGTGAGCAGGCTCCAAAAATATTTCAGGTCAACTGGTTCCGTAAAGGTTCTGATGGCAGATTTTTATGGCCAGGGTTTGGTGACAACTCCCGTGTGCTCGACTGGGTGATTCGATCCGTTGAGGGTGAAGTTTCAGGGAGAGTTACCCCTGTAGGAAAACTCCCACTAGTTAGCGAACTAAATTTAAACGGGGTAGAAGTTCCAGAAAGCGACCTTGAAGAGCTGTTTGAAATAGATGCTGATTCATGGTTACAAGAAAGCGATCTCACAGAAGAGTATTTTGATCAGTTTGGTGACCGGGTTCCGCATCTTTTACAGAAACAGCTAGCTGATCTGCGGGATCGCTTAAACAACGCTAAAAAATAGCAAATTTGTGGGTTTAAGAAAAAGCTCTCAATAAACTTCCGGTTTATACCTGAAGAGCAGGCCTCGAGTAGGGCAGTACTCGAGGCCTGATTTTTGTGTAAAGGTAAATACCTCTACAATAGAAACGGCGCCCCCATAGTCCAACCGGTAGAGACAGTAGACTTAAAATCTATCCAGTGTGGGTTCGAGTCCCACTGGGGGTACTAAATTACCTAGCGAGCGCCTGTACGATTTCTAAACACAAATGAGTAAGATTAGGCTTATGTCGATGGAGGGTAACAGCGCAGATCTAAACAGCGCAGGTCTAAACAGCATAGAGCTTAATAACAGCGAGCTTAGAAATAGAGCGCTACAGAAGCCTTGGGCGGACCCCGCTTCTTATTGGGGCGGTTTCACAGCAGCAACCGCTGATGAACCAGCTCCTGTTGTTGCGATGAGCCTTGAAGCGCTCAGCTATAACGCTACAGATCTGACACGCAGAGCCGGGGGAATCCCAGTAAGAGTGGCATCTAAGTCGATTCGGGTGCGCGAAGTGTTAGAAGCCGTTTTACGGTTACCTAGTTTTCAGGGAGTGCTTGCTTATACTCTGGCAGAAGCTCTTTGGTTGGCTAGTTCAATTGATGATGTTGTTGTTGCATACCCGAGCGTTGACCGTAGGGCAATAGCTGAGCTCGCTCAAGATGAAAAGAAATCTAGCAGAGTCACAGTGATGCTTGACTCGCCTGCACAGTTAGATCTCATTGATGCTGTGGCCAACCCCAGTAGCCGCAACGAGATTAGAGTGTGTCTAGACTTTGATGCATCATGGTGGGCGCCTGTAATCGGTAATGTTGGAGTTTTTCGATCACCAATTCACGAACCCGGTGATCTACGCGCTCTTGCTGAAGAGGTGATCCGTAGGCCCGGTTTTAAACTTGTGGGTGTCATGTCTTATGAAGCTCAAATAGCGGGAGTGGGGAACGCTCCTGTGGGTAAACCGCTTGTTGGACGAGCCATGCGTGAACTGCAAAAAAGAAGCGCAGAAGAACTCTCTAAGCGGCGCGCAGAAGCACTGTCTCTTGTGACTGAGATACAGGAGCTTGAATTTATTAACGGCGGTGGGACAGGTTCTCTTGAGCAGACAGCCAGTGAGGGAATCGTCACTGAGGTAGCTGCCGGTAGCGGTCTTTTTGGCCCACACTTGTTTGACAACTATGCACACTTTCAGCCCGCTCCGGCGGTTGCTTTTGCGTTAGATGTTGTGCGTAAGGCGCGGCCCGACAACGCTACTGTGCTCGGTGGTGGCTGGATAGCTTCTGGAGCACCAGGAGCTGACCGTTTGCCGCAACCAGTATGGCCAGAGGGCCTCAAATATTCCTCGCGTGAGGGCGCCGGAGAAGTGCAGACTCCACTTCTTGGCCAGAGCGCAGCCGACCTCAAAGTTGGTGAAAGAGTGTGGTTTAGGCACACAAAGTCGGGTGAAGTTATGGAACACACGCGCGAAGTCTTGGTCTTAAATGATAACGAAATCGTCGCCCGCGCAAAAACTTACCGAGGCGAAGGGATGGCCTTTTTATGACGAGCTCATGGTCTAATTGGGCGCGCACAGAAAGAGCTAACCCTGTTCTTATGGTTTCTCCTAGAAACCCCGGGGAAGTGCAAATGGCGGTGCGCCGGGCACTCGAAACAGGGCATGCGGTTAAACCGATAGGCGCATCACACAGTTTCACTGCGATTGGCGCAACTGATGGAATAAGTCTTCGTTTTAACAATATGCGGGGGCTCGTCGATGTAGACACCACCCGTGACAGAGTTACTCTATGGGCTGGAACGCACCTTTGGGAGTTACCTCAAATTCTTGATCCGCTAGGGCTTGCTCTTCCAAACATGGGTGATATCGACGCACAAACGATCGCTGGTGCTACCCAAACCGGCACCCACGGCACTGGTTTGGGACTCGGCGGGCTCGCCACAGGGATAGTTGGATTGACGCTTATTGACGGAACCGGGGAGATAGTAGAAATCGATGAAAGCAACCCAGATTTACTAAGCGCCGCAGCCCTTAGTTTGGGAGCACTTGGTGTGATCACTACGATAACGCTGCAGTGTGTGCCGAGGTTTTTGCTCTGTGCTGAAGAGTCTCCTGCCCAGCTTGAAGACGTGTTAAATAACTATCTTGAGATATCACGAACCGCTGACCACTTCGAGTTCTATTGGTTCCCCCACACAAAGTCAGTGCGCACCAAAACCAACACACGCTTGGGCGTTGACGAACAGCCAGTACCC
>DATJCC010000125.1:0-4052 GCA_035514995.1 Microbacteriaceae bacterium | reverse complement strand
GGTTTAAACGCCCACGCCGGTAGCATCACCAATAAGGGTGTCGCAGACGCCTTCCCAGACCTCAAATCAGTGTCGCTTACAGACGCGCTCGCTGGCTAGTTTTTGAAGCTGCTCGCATCAGTTTTCAGATTGATAGCACGGCATTGCTGACACTGCACCGCTGACACTGCATTGCTGACTTTGCATGCTTGTTAACCTGCACCCTTGTTAACCTGCGGCCCTGCTAACCTGCGGCGTTAGGGTTTATTGATTATGTCGGGTTTAAAGCGTTATTTTGCTTGAAAATCGATAATACGTTTTAATGCTTCTTTGATTGCCGCCTCACCCGCCGCATAAGAGATGCGCACGGCACGTTTACCGTGTTGCGGATCAAAATCCACCCCCGGCACCAAAGCAACATCTGCTTCGTCGAGCAACCGCTTTGCATAGGTCATCGAATCACCGAAACGTTCCAGCTGCGGGCCAAGATCCGCATAGTAGTAGAAAGCACCATCAGAGGGAGCGGCCGGCCCCCAGTTCAAGTCTTTTTCGGCGTCAAGAATGAGCTGTCTTGCACGCGCAAAACCAGCAACAACGAGATCCCGCTCGGCGTATGTTTCTTCAGTGAACGCCTCTAACGCAAACTGTTGAGCGGGGGCGGGCGGGCTGAGCGAAAAGTTGCTTGCGAGAGCCTCAAACGGGGCCACCATCTTCTCTGGTAGGAGCGCCCATCCCAGTCGCCAACCTGTCATACCCCAATACTTTGAAAAGGAATTAATGACTATTGAGTGTTGCCCAAACTGCCAGGCGCACGCACCTCTAGGATGTTCATCACCCGGCTGTGGGAATGTTATGCCGTGATATATTTCATCGCTCACAAGTAGCGTGCCATTTGCCTTGCACCAGTCGCTCAAAGCGTGAAGCTCATCAAAACTCAACATGCTACCGGTTGGGTTCGCCGGCGAGGCAACAATAAGACCAGCAAGGGGCCCACCCGCACTCACTGCACCATCAAGCATCTTAGGTGTTGGCTGATAGCGGGTATCGATGCCCGTTTCAAGCTCAACCACTTCAACACCTAGAGCCGTAAGAATGTTGCGGTATGCAGGGTACCCTGGGCTCGCGAGAGCTACTCTGTCACCCGGATCAAAAGCCGCCAAAAACCCAAGCTGGAATGCCCCAGAAGAACCTGTAGTTACAGCCACCTGAGACGGATCAACATCGATACCGTACCAATTTTTATAGTGACCCGCGATCGCACGCCGAAGCTCAACCGTGCCGAGAGTGCTTGTATAACCTGCAGACTTAATGTTTGAGGGAGCAGGTCTCGCATCTGGCTCACCGGCGCACAATGAAACAACGTCTCGCCCCTCAGCGCGTGCCGCAGCGATCTCTCCCGTAATGCGCATAACTTCAAAAGCTGGGATGTTAGAGCGAGCTGAAATGTGCGGCTTTTGGGGAGCTTCTGCACCACCGGCACGCGGTAGTGGTGTTGGTTGTTTTGAGGGAGGCATTTTGAAGGGACCAGGAACATTAACCATATTTCAACTCTACCCTGGCAGGAGGATCACTGGCGCTGACGATTGAGTTTACGCGGTTCATGAATTCCCCGTGAGCATTAAATAACCGCTTAAAGACCGCATCTCGGCAAGGCTTGCTGGTAAGCCTGATCCGCCAAGAAAAGATGACGAAACAAGATGAGCCGCCCACTTCGCTCGGCTAATAGCAACATTTAGCCGATTTGGCATAAGCAGAAAATCAAGACCGCGTGCTACTTCAGCGGGACTTGAAGCAGCGAGCGAAACAATCGCAATCAAGGCCTCTTGACCTTGAAACTTATCGACCGTGCCAACGCGTATCTCTTCAAAACCCGCCTCACTTAAGACGTCACTGATCACCTCGACCTGTGCATTGTAGGGAGCAACTACGATTATGTCTTTTTGGGTGAGAGCTTGTGAAGAGACGTGTTTGTCTGAGTAGAAAGATTGCAAAGCATCTCGTGCAATCTTCAACACAACTTCTGCTTCTTCTTTGGAGCTGGTGGTGTTTGCCGTGTGTGCTACTGGATGCCAGACTAGCCCCGGATCGCCCAAACCTGCAACATCACGAGCATTGGTCGATGGATGAGATTGCAATCTGTTTTCATATGACAGCGCAGATACAACTCGAGTCAGCTCAGATCTCATCCGCCAGGTTTCAGCGAGAAAAAACCCTAGATCGGCCGGTAGCGTTTCGTGCCCTTCGGTGAGCCACCCAAGCGCAGACTCGTTTACCGGCTCAGGGTGTGAGCCTTGTGAAACCTGTGGTAATTGTTGCGGATCACCAAGCAAGAGTAGCCTCTTCGCGGCAACAGATGACGCGATGGTTGGAGCAAGCGAAAACTGGCCCGCTTCATCTATCACCAAAAGATCTAGACTTCGTCTAGCTAAACGGGTTTCATTACTAAAAAGCCATGCGGTTCCCCCAACTACAAAGCCTTCGCCGTATGACTCACGGTCTGCTATGTAATCGTGAAACTTTTTGTCTTTGATTATTGTGAAAAGGTGCCCATCGGTTGAAGCACCAGTTTGCAGTTCTTTTGCAACCAGTCTTTTATCAAGGCCCGCACGCACTACACCGTCAAGCACATTCTCGACAACTTTATGAGACTGTGCGACTACGCCAATTTGCCAACTGTGGCGTTCAACTAAGTATTTTATGAGGCGAGCCGCAAGAAAGGTTTTGCCAGTGCCCGGCGGCCCTTGAACTGCGAGCGCTGAATCATTGAGGTCTAACACTGAGGCGGTCACCGCACCTACTGTGCGAAGCGACTCTTCACCACCAATTTCAAGAGCAATGTCGCTTTCAGGTCTAACTAGACCTTCTTTACTACCGATTTCACCACTGAGATTTGGTCGATTCCGAGCAATAATATCTACAACCGGGTCTTGTGGCAGCTCTTCAGTCCGCAAAAGCTTTTCGCCCCACTCTGCTATTGCTTCGACCTGGGTGCCTGCACGAGGCGGTGCTCCCGGTGTTAATGCAACTGGAAAACCGTACCAGTGGTCGTTGTCGGTGTTTGTGCGCTCAAGTAAGGTGATGCCCCCGCTGGTGATCTCTTTTATTTCAGCTGACCACGACACCCTTTTATTGATATTGGTGTTACGTTCTGGGCCCTCTACGTTCGGCTCATAGATCGCATAAACCTTGGTATTTTCTTTTACACTGCTTCCAGGTGCGAATGATCCCGGAAGAAATATGCGCCGTTGATCTTTACGAACTTTGCCGGGTCTGCCCCAATCGAGCACAATTTCAGGGCTACCTTCTACAACAAAAACATCTTTAGTGTCGGCCCATTCGTCAAGAGGAGCAACAAGCCTGTCGAAGTGCTCCCACCAAAAACTTTTCTGCTCGCGTCGGTGATAGTCAATTGCGCTCGCTGCCATTGCATAAACATTTCGCTCTGCAATGAGTCCTTCGTGCGCCGCTCTATCTGCCCGCTCCATCAATTTTTTTGCTAGAGCACTTCTTTCTTCCTCCTCAGGTTTTGGCTCACGCGGCTCATCACCAGCACGGGTGCCATCGGAATCAGGTCTACTTAGTCCCTGCGGTTTAATGCCCTGCTCGACGGCTATTTGCAGCAACCAATTTCTAAGCCTCACCGTTGAAACGCAATCGTATCGGTTGTAATCTTCAATGTCTTTTAGTCGAGAGAGAGCCTCCTGACGGTCCGCATCTATATCGCTTCGCATCAGCTCGGCAGCACGCGCATATTCAGCAACTGAATCTGCCCCTGATGTAACTCCCTCTTGATCACGTATGTCGCCCCCCATATAAAGCGGCTCAAGTTTTTTAATTGAATACGACGGTGAACCAACTAGAAGTGAAGACTTAACAACGTAATAAAGATCTACCAGTACTTCGTTTCTTAGCAGATCGTCGATCTCTTCTTCGCACACACCGTATCTGGCGGCAAGAGACTTTAAATGCGTTTTCTCGTATGGGGCGTAGTGATAGATATGCAAATCTGGATACTTAGCGCGTCTTGCCTGCACATAGTTAACGAAATCTATTAATGCCTGTTTTTCTTCTTC
>DATJCC010000124.1:0-5119 GCA_035514995.1 Microbacteriaceae bacterium | reverse complement strand
CCCCGCAGAAGACCCGCTCTTTGACCGCTCCACGCGTATTCTGTCACACTGATTTCTCCGCTGTATTTCACAAAACCAAGAATCGCAGAGAGGATGGTTGTCTTGCCGACCCCGCTTGGCCCCGCAATTGCCACGATTTCTCCAGGCATAACACCCAACGTTAGCGGCTCGGCGAGGGGAGCGTCTGATCGAGATACTTGCACGTTTTTTAGCTTGATAAGAGAACCGTCTTGTAAAGTGTGCTCAAGATCAAAGTGTGCTAGATCAGCGTGCGTTGATAACTGCACAGGTCTTTCTGGTGTGGTTTCTAAAATCGAAAATACGTCTTCTGCCGCGGCGAGCCCTTCGCTTGACGCATGGAAAGCCGCACCCACCTGACGGATGGGAATAAAAACTTCTGGAACGAGCAGTAAGACAAACAGTGCTAGTGCAAGCGGAAAAGCTCCCTCCACAAGCCGTGTGCCCACAGTTACGGCAACGAGGGCTACAGAAAAAGTTCCTGCAAGATCGAGCACAAACCCAGATAAAAAAGTGACACGAAGCACCTGCATTGTGCGCGAACGGTAAGCTTCGGTAACCTTTGCAACGCGTTCTACCTGACGTATTTCACGCCTAAACAGTTTAAGTGTGCGCAGACCTCGCACCACATCAAGATATGTATTAGATAGTTGGGTTAGCGCTCGCCACTGCTTTTCTTGGGCGCTTTTTGTGGCTAAACCGATCAGGATCATAAACACTGGGATCACTGGAAAAACAATGATGACAATAATCGCGCTTAAAAGATCAGCCCAAATCAAAGCGATGGTTAAGAGAGGAGTAACAGTTATCGTTAAAAGCAGCTGCGGAACATACTGCGAGAAGTAAGCGTCTAGGGCATCGAGTCCGCGAGAAAGACGCAGAGTCACTTTGGCTTCTGATTCCTTAGCTATCCATTCTGGGCCCAGCTGCTCAATGTGTTTTAGTGCTGAGTTTCGTAGTTCATCTTTTATGCGGGCAGCACCGCGCTCGGCAGCGACGCTCATTAGCCAGGTGGCTCCGGAACGAACAACCACGGCAGTTATCGCGAGTCCCACCCATAGCTTCACATGATCTTCTAAACCCTCAAAAACCTGACCTTGAAAAGTGACCGACCAGTCAAATATCATGAGTGGTCTGGCTACCCACGCAATCAGGTGTGCGATACTCCAAGCCCAGATAAGAATCGCTACAGCTCGCGCGAGCGCAAGGAATGTCCCCCAGCTAAGAAGCGGGAGGATCCCCCTTGCATAACGCAGCAAACGCGCGTCGAAGGGCTTCATGGTTGGCCCTTAGGTGGTCTGAGCTTCAGCGGGATCAACTGGTATAGATTTGCGCGAAATTCGCTTTTTAAACACCCAGTAGGTCCAGCCCTGGTAGGCGAGCACCAGTGGCATCGTAAACACGGCGACCCAAGTCATAAGTTCAAGCGTTTTTTGTGAGCTTGCAGCCCCTGCGATGCTCATAGAGTAAGCCGGGTCGGTGCTTGAAATCATGAGGTTTGGAAAGAGCCCCATAAAGATGGTGAGAAGTGCAAACGCTATAGTGGCTGCGTTAAACGTAAACGCTAAACCCTCTGCGCCTCGAGCATTAAACACCCATGCGATGATTAGAGAAACAGCCGCGAGTGACGCCATCAAAACAACCCACATAATCATTGGGTTGCCCTGTTGCATCAGCACCGTCCAGCCGAGAAAAATCGCTGCAAGAACGATCGTTATGGCTCCGACGCGTTGTGCGAGTGCCCTTGATCTCTCTCGAATCTTTCCTGATGTTTTTAGTGAAAGAAACACTGCTCCGTGGGTGAAGCTCAGCATCATTAGCACCAAGCCACCCAAAAGGGCGTACGGGTTTAGGAGAGTCAAGAGGGTTCCTGTAAAGATCCAGCCACCACCTGCTAAAGGCTCGAGCGGAACACCCTGCAGGAGGTTAGCAAAAGCAACACCCCATAGCAGGGGTGGGACAAATGAGCCGCCGACTATGAAACGATCAAACCACTTCGTCCAGGATTCGCCTTTGCCTTGATGCCGGTATTCGAATGATACTCCGCGCAGAATTAAAGCAACAAGGATGACTAAAAGCGCTAGATAAAACCCCGAAAACATTGTTGCATACCATTCGGGAAAGGCCGCGAACAGTGCGGCGCCAGCCACGATCAGCCAGGTTTCATTAAGATCCCATACCGGCCCGATCGTGTTGATAACCACTCGTCGGTCTGTGTCGTCTTTTGAAACAAACGGCATACTCATGCCAACGCCGAAGTCGAAACCGTCGAGCACGAAATAACCGACTAAGAAAATACCGACGATGAAAAACCAGAGAATTTCAAGTTGCATGGTTACCCTCCCTAGTAGACCGTCGCGTGTGAGCTAATATCGAGCTCACTACCGTCTGTTGGTTCTTCGATGTCTGGGGGCCCTGTCTGGGCGGCTTTTTTAATCAGTCCAAATTCGACCACTGCCAAACCACCGTAAACGAGTGTGAAAACCACCATTGAAGTGAAAACAACCCATCCGGGCACTCCGGGCGATACCCCCTGTTCAGTGGTCATGAGCCCAAATACGATCCAGGGTTGTCGGCCCATTTCGGTAAAGATCCATCCGACGAGTGAAGCTAGTAGCGGTAGGGGCGCGCTCCACACTGCTACCTTCCATGTCCAAGCCGGGAGTTCTGTGCGTTTGCGGGTGATCCACAGCCCAACAAGCGAAATTAAGGCTGAGACTGCCCCAAGACCAATCATCCACCTAAATGACCAGTATGTAACCCAAACTATCGGCACAAAACTGCCATCGCTCGGGCATGTTAATAGTGTGTCGGCGCCACCGCAATAAAGCTCGGTGTATTCTTCTTGGAGGTTACGGATCCCCTCCACTTCACCGTCAAAAGTGTTTGTTGATAAGAATGAGAGCAGATAGGGCACACGGAGTGAGAAAATCTCTTCTGAGCCGTCTGGAGTTCCGATGCTGAATAGTGAAAACGATGCGTCTTTTCCGCTAGCGGTTTCATAAAGAGCTTCTGCCGCAGCCATTTTCATTGGTTGAGTTTCAGTCATGGCGAGGCCGAGTGTGTGACCTGATAGACCGGCACCAATAAAAGCAATAATGTTAACCCAAGCACCAAGGCGAAGCGCAGTGATCATGTCTCGCATGTGCTGTTTGCGTGCGAGGTGCCACGCTGCGATCGCAATCATAACGGTTCCAGCAAACATCAGCGATGCAAAGATTGTGTGAAAGAACTGGTTCACCGCGACGGGGTTCAGGAGTACTTGGCTGATGCTTTCAAGCTCGGCCCGCCCCCGCTCTTCGTTGATCACGAACCCTTGTGGGTTCTGCATAAAAGCGTTTGCGGCGAGAATAAAATATGCTGAAAGAACAGAACCAATCCACACAAACCAAATGGTCATGGTGTGGATTTTTTTGGGAAGTTTGTCCCACCCAAAAATCCACAACCCGATGAAGGTTGCTTCAAAGAAGAAAGCTATGAGCCCTTCCATTGCCAGGGGAGCGCCGAAGATGTCGCCGTTAAACCGGGAGTAGTTTGACCAGTTCATTCCAAATTGAAACTCTTGGACAATGCCGGTGACTACACCCATCGCGAAGTTGATGAGAAAGATCTTCCCAAAAAGTTTGGTCAATCGCAGGTATTTTACGTCACCCGTGCGCACCCACGCGGTCTGAAGGATAGCAACTAGCAGAGCCATCCCAATGGTGAGCGGAACAAACAGAAAGTGATAGAGCGTTGTAAGCCCAAATTGCCATCGAGCGAGGGCGAGCGGATCAAAGAAATCGTCCATAGGACACTCCCGTTCCATCATTTAGGTTGCTGCCCAAATGGTTAAGGCGCACCCCATAGCAAGGATAAATTTTCTGCGACTCTACCGGAGTCTACAGGCCACCCTCATTATAGCTTTTTGTCACGCTGGGTGCCAAACGAAGGGTCACTTAACTAGCTGCTACCCAACGGGCTGATGGTTCAGGTGACAGCCCAATTGATACTTAATTTGCTGAATAGCTAGTTAGTGTGCGCTACTATTATGATGTTCCGGTATGATGTTCCGGTTTTTATGCGTGTGGAATGATTATTACTCCACGGTACTCAGGGTCTCCCCAACGTGTGATGAGGTCGATTCCTGCCATCGGAATTGGGAGGTTGCTGGTGTCAGCCCAGCTCTCACCATGATCTGACTCAACCCACGGGTCTGAGACGATGATTGAGTCACCAATCACGTCGTGCGCAAGAATCCAATGCGGGGTTGGGTCGCCAATTAGCGGTTCTAGTGTGATTAGCAGATAGACATCGTTACCTGCGTCGATTTGATCACGAATTTCTTCGACGCTTATCCAACGACGATCAACTTCAATGTTTAGCTTCTCGGCGGTTCTTAAAGCGTCTCTTTGCAACTGTGTGCGCAGGCGATGCTCACCGGGATCATTTTCAAACCATTCTAGAAGCACAAGATCGGGGGCGCTCAAAACCACTTTCGGTAGTCCGGCACCAATTTTTTCCTTCGCTGTTGAGACTGCAAGCCCCACTGGTTCACAGGCGGGCATGTTTGTTGCGGATCGCCAAAACTCAATCTCTCGCGCCTGGTTAGTGTCGCCATCGTCTCCGAACTGGCTGACTCCTGAAGCTTCAAAGTTCATTAGCGCGGTGACGGCACCGCATGTGACATCAGTGGTTTGACCATAATAGGGAGCAGAGCGATCGGGTGCATCGCCCAACCAGTACGACCATGCGCGAACGTAGTCTTGACTGTCTTCTCTGGTGCTAGGGATCGAAGGAACAGGCGCGGGTTCACGTACAAAACCTAAACTGGTTAGCTCGGCTGCAAAATCATCGCTCAGCGGCGCAATATTTGGGTGCTCTTCAAATCTGATGAGTATGGGTGTGGGATTGTTATCTCCGACAAAATCGCGATCTTCAACGGCTGCTTTTACTGCCGCGTGGAAGCCCCGCGCTGTGGTTGCAACTACGTCAACAATTTTGCGGTAACTAGTGTGGGGCCTGGCCGAAGTGAGTGCTACTGCTTCACCCCAATCACTTTGCACCGCGATGGTGCGGGGGCGCCACAAGTCCCGTTCGACATTCCAAATTGCGGCCCGAT
>DATJCC010000123.1:0-2978 GCA_035514995.1 Microbacteriaceae bacterium | reverse complement strand
AAAAAGTGTCACGAGTTCGACCTGACAAACAAAAACTAGCTTAAAAATATAATCCAGAATTGTTCATCCAAAAAAAGAATCACTCCACAAAAAACGGAGGATTACAACAAATTGGCATTTGACAATTGTGTGCACACTATTGAGTTCTCAAGGACCAGGTACTCTCTCAACTCAGCACCCTTAATAAGGCTGTTAGTTGAGTGGTCATTTCTCTTCTTGTATTTATTCAGAAGAGGGGATTTCCAATCTTAGCATTTTTGCTTTAGAACTTCAAGGTCCTTTTGATTGGTACTTGCTGGCATCTGGGCTAGAAGCGCTTGATCCAACAAATAAATACTTTACGCACACTTCCGCTCAGCCGCAACTCTTCTCACACCCGGGCGTGTCGCATTCTTCAGACTGCTTACACCCGCAGATGCTTGAATGGTCTGATGCAAGAAAACTCTACCCAAGATGCCCCTTCGGCGTTCAGTTTTGAAGTAACACATAAGCAACAGGCTGGAGCAGCATTAGGTTCAGACGGCGGTCCACTTGGCCGAGCAGGAGTTATTCGTACCCCCCATGGGAACATTCAAACCCCCGCTTTCATCCCAGTGGGAACGAAAGCTACTGTTAAATCATTACTACCTGAAACTGTCAAGCAACTTGGTGGCCAAGCTGTCTTGGCAAACGCATATCATCTATTCTTGCAGCCAGGCAGTGACTTAGTTGATGAATCAGGCGGTCTTGGCAAGTTCATGAATTGGGACGGCCCAACGTTTACAGATTCAGGCGGGTTTCAGGTCATGTCTTTAGGTGTCGGATTCAAGAAAGTCATTTCAATGGCGGAGCATAATCACAGCGACACTGAAGTTATCGCAAAGAACAAAGATCGTTTAGCTCACATCGACGAAGATGGCGTCACTTTCAAATCTTTTTTAAATGGTGACAAACACCGTTTCACCCCGGAGGTTTCTATGCAAATTCAGCACCAACTCGGTGCTGACATAATTTTTGCTTTCGACGAATGCACCACTTTGCTAAACACCCGACCGTACCAGGAAGGTGCTGTCAACCGAACCTCTCGATGGGCTGTGCGTTGTTTGGATGAGCACGCAAGCTTGACTATCGAGCGAGACCATAAACCGTATCAGGCTCTTTTCGGTGTAGTTCAAGGGGCACAATATGAAGATCTTCGTCGACACGCGGCGAAAGATTTAGCTTCGATGAGAGGTGCTGAGCATCCTTCACAAATGTTTGATGGCTTTGGTATTGGAGGGGCTCTCGAAAAAACAGAGTTGGGCACGATTGTGTCATGGGTTAACGATGAGTTGCCCGAAGATAAACCCCGACATCTGCTAGGAATCTCAGAACCAGATGATTTGTTTGTTTCAATAGCAGCAGGAGTAGACACCTTTGACTGTGTTGCCCCCTCTAGGCAAGCCCGTGGCGGCACTCTTTACAGCGAGTATGGAAGATTAAACATTAAGGGAGCCAAAAACCGTAGACGCTTTGAGCCGCTAGACGCATCCTGCGACTGCTACACTTGCCAAAATTTTACTGCAGCCTACATTCATCATCTCTTTAAGGCTAAAGAAATACTTGCTTCTACACTCGCAACCATCCACAACGAAAGATTCATCGTGCGCTTGGTTGTCCGAATACGTCAAAGCATTATTGACGACACATTTGTTGAGCTGCGTGACGAGGTCATTGGGCGATATTATGGGGCTGAATTTTTAGCAGATTATCTTCACGCTTTCGCACCCATACAATTACGCGAGTAGTGACTGGAAGCAAAACAACCTCCGCTATCACTTTAATAAAATATCCTAAAGCCACGTAACCCCAGAAGGTCCAACCTAAAAGCATCCCATAAAATGCAATTGTGCAGAAGACCAACGTATCGACAAGTTGCCCTGCAACTGTAGAACCGATAAGCCTGAACCAAAGTTTTGAGAGAATACCGGTGCGTTCTTTAGCTCTATCGCGCAACCGCACCATCAACCAAGCGTTCGTCAACTGGCCAACCACATATGCGATCAGACTGGCAGCGACTATGCGCGGAACAAAACCAAGAACAGCTTCGTAGGCTTCTTGGTTCGGCCACTCAGGTGCGGGTGGCGATATTTGAACGATCATGATTGTCAGTGTCGCGACAAGAGACATAACAAAGCCCATAAAAATGGCGCGTCGAGCTGCTTTAAAACCATAAACCTCTGAAAGAACATCACCCATAATATAAACAAGTGGGAAAAGAAAAACTCCGCCATCTACGGTAAAAGGCCCAAACACAATGAGCTTCACAGCAACCACGTTTGAAATAACGAGCACCGCGATAAAAGCTGCAAGAATCAGCGGATACATGCTGCGTGTTGCTATATTTTGCACCACTACTCCTGCAGTAGGTCTTGCAATCTTGATAAACGCTTTAGAGATTCTTCTTTCCCAAGAATCTCTAAAGATTCAAAAAGTGGAGGTGATACACGTCGGCCCGATACGGCAACACGCAGTGGTCCGAAAGCGAAGCGAGGTTTAAGCCCTAAACCTTCTATCAACGCTCCCTGAAGAGTTTCTTGTATGCTGTCTGTTTTCCAGTTTTCTTCAGATATATTTTCTAAAGCAGCAATGCTGGCATTGAGCGTCTCTGGAGCAGTTTCGTTGAGAGACGAAAGTGCATCTGATTGATACTCGTATCCGTCTGAAGCTGTAAACAGGAACCCTAGCATTCCGGTGACTTCACTCAGCACTGTGATTCGGCTCTGAACTAGTGGTACCGCAGCGTGTAATATCTGTAGCTGTCTATCACTAGCTTCTGGTGGTAGCACACCATCTGCAACCAAGTAAGGTTTGATGCGCGATTCGAATTCAGCAGGCTCTAAGAGACGAATATGGTCAGCGTTTATTGAGTCTGCTTTTTTCTGATCAAAACGTGCTGGGTTTGGGTTTACATCTTTGACATCAAAAGCTTCAATCAGCTCTTGCACACTAAATACGTC
>DATJCC010000122.1:0-4635 GCA_035514995.1 Microbacteriaceae bacterium | reverse complement strand
GCTCCAATCACAACTGCCAGCTCGCCTTCAAACTCAACTTGGTTTGAAACTTCTGGTCTTACTATGACGTCTTCCGGTCCTATTACTGCGGTGTTTGGTTTTAAAAACAGTAGCGGATCAGCAGGAGCTTCACCCCCCATGCCGCGTGCCTGCATCTCAGCTACGTGATCAGCATAATTTTTGCCCACACAGACAATTTTAGAGCGTGGAATCACGGGGGCTAGGAGCGTTACTTCAGCAAATTTAAAGCGTCTCCCTGTGCCTTCATAACCAGCAACTATTGGATCGGCTACAAGTTCAACAAGTTCAATTTCTTTACCGTCTTCTGACTCATCAAGCACACCGAAGGTGATAGTTCCATCATTTGTGCGAAATCGAGCAACCTTCATCTTTTTAAACCTCTACCTTTGTAACCCATCCATGAGGGTCAGGTTTTTTGCCGGTCTGAATGTCTGTAAGTTCTGCGCGTAACGACATGGTGAAATCGCCTGGGGCGTTATCACCGAAGTCGATATCACGCTCATCAGCGGTTCTGAGTTTTCCGATTGGAGTAATAACCGCAGCTGTCCCACACGCAAATGCCTCAGTTATATTTCCTTTGGCCACACCCTCACGCCACTCGCTGACCGAGACACGCCTCTCTTGGACTTCAAACCCTCGATCTTTTGCCAATTGGATTAGGCTAGCGCGGGTAATCCCCGGAAGAATATTTCCGGTAAGGGCAGGAGTTATAAGTTTTTTATCTGAGCTGACAAGAAACAGGTTCATACCACCAAGCTCATCAATTGTGTCTTCACTACCTGCTTCAAGAAACATCACTTGCGCGCACCCATGGCTTGCGGCTTCTTCTTGCGGTAGAAGTGAAGCAGCATAGTTGCCACCACATTTAGCCGCACCAGTGCCACCCTCTCCAGCGCGTGAATAGTTCTCTGAGAGCCAGATTGAAACTGGTTTCACTCCCCCCGCAAAATATGGGCCAGCGGGGCTAGCTATCACCAAAAAACGCACCTTCTGAGCTGCCCGAACTCCTAGGAAGCTTTCGTCAGCGTACATGAAGGGGCGTATATAAAGACTTGTATCTTCACCTTTTGGAACCCAATCAGCGTCTATGCGGACGAGTTCTTCAACTGCCTGCTGAAACATTTCTATTGGCAGTTCTGGTAGCGCGAGTCTGCGTGCTGAATCTTGAAACCTTTTAGCATTTTCGACTACTCTGAATAGTTGAATTTCACCATTTGGTGCACGATATGCTTTCAGCCCTTCGAAGATTTCTTGACCGTAATGCAAAACACTCGATGCGGGGTCTAATGTTATCGGTCCATATGGAATAACTTTGATATCTTCCCAACCATTTTTTTGGGTCCATGTGATGGAAACCATGTGATCCGTAAAATGTTTACCAAATCCGGGGTCTTTGAGAATCTCTTCGCGTTTGTTTGCTTCAAGCCTCGTTGCTTGTGTGACATTTACTGTTGCCATTGACATTTTTGGCCTCTCCTTAACCGCGTGCCGGTAATTTTTGAACGATTGAGTCACCGATTTGGGTGGTGTCGCGCGCAGTGGCGGCAATGCCCTGACGGCTGGCTAGGTCTGCACGCACGGCCTGGCGCACTCGTTGAGCCTCACCAGATAGATCAAGGTGATCGAGCATTATCGCCGCTGACAGAATTGCCGCGGTAGGGTCAGCTTTTGCTTGTCCGGCTATATCTGGCGCGGATCCGTGCACTGGTTCAAACATGCTGGGAAATTCTCCAGTCGGGTTAATATTGCCTGAGGCAGCAAGACCGATCCCTCCACCGATCGCTCCGGCAAGGTCGGTGAGAATATCGCCAAAAAGATTGTCTGTCACAAGCACGTCGAAGCGGGCAGGGTCTTGTACCATGAAAATAGTGGCAGCATCTACGTGCATGTAGTCAACTGCGATATCAGGATATTCAAGAGACACCTCAGACACGACTCTTTGCCACAGCCGACCTGCATTTTGGAGCACGTTGGTTTTATGCACCCAAGTTAGTTTTTTACGTGGACGATTTTGAGCTGTTTCAAACGCATAGCGCACGATTCTTTCAACACCAAAAGCTGTATTTACTGAAACTTCTGTTGCGACCTCGTTTGGAGTTCCGTGACGCAGAACGCCTCCGTTACCTACATAGGGGCCTTCTGTTCCTTCACGCACGACAACAAAATCTACTTCTCCCGGACTTGCGAGAGTCGAAGTGACTCCAGGCATTAGTGTGCACGGCCTTACGTTGGCATACTGTTGAAAGTCAAACCGCAATTTTAATAGAAGCCCGCGCTCTATATTCGCTTCAGATAACCGCGGATCGCCAGGAACACCACCGACGGCGCCAAACAAAATTACGTCATGAGCAGCGAGGGCGGCTTGTTCTGCGTCAGGTAGCGTTTCGCCAGTTGCGAGGTAGCGTTGTGCTCCAAGTTCAAAAAATGTACGTGCCAGCGTCACATCAGAACCCTGCAACACTGCATCTAGCACCTTATTTGCTTCAGCTACAACCTCTGGTCCGATTCCGTCTCCGGGTATAACTGCCATATTTATGGTGCGTGCCACTTATTTTCTCCTTCGTGCGACTACCTGTACCCTACTAAGGATACTTTAACTATCAGTACCGACAAACCACGTTTGTCTATTCACAAAAAATGGCCGATGAGGAAAACCCATCGGCCATTTTGAAGCTAAAAACAGAAATTACTGCTGCAGATCAGCTTGCACTTCAAGCAAAATCGTTACGTCTTGAGCGAGCACAAATCCACCTTTTTCTAGAGGCGCGTTCCAGCTGATACCAAAGTCTTCACGCTTAACCACTGTCTTAGCGCTGAGTCCCATCTTTGAGTTTCCTTCAGCGTCGTGACCAAAACCACCGAATTCCATTTCAAAAGAGACTGGTTTGGTTGTGCCGCGCATTGTCAAGTCACCATCGATAAAGTAGTTTCCGCCTTCTTCGCGCATACCTGTCGAAACAAATTTTAACTGCGGATGCTCCTCAGCCATGAAGAAATCACCGGAGCGAAGATGCTGGTCGCGATACTCTTGGTTGGTGTTTACTGACGCCACTTCAGCTGTAGCATTTACTGTGCTGTCTAGCGGGTTCTCAGCGGTCACGATTGTCGCGTCGAACTGCTCAAATTTACCTTTCACTTTGCTGACTGCAAGGTGACGCACACTAAATCCCACCTCAGAGTGCACAGGGTCAATTTTCCATGTACCTGCAATGTAACCGGGGATCTGATCTGCTGTAATGCTCATCTATTTAAACCTTTCATAAAGTTATGTCTGCAAACTTGTTTCGTGAGAAACACTCACAGTATATGCAAACGCATACATTCTACATTTTATTCCCGGACCTATAAATATTTTTATATTTCGCAACTATTGATGCAAAAAATTTTATTGGCGCAACCACATGCGCCCCGCTTGGCTATCCCAAATGCGCTCTTCCCCAGGATAATCAATTCCCTTGTAACTGCTAGGCAAAGCAATCTCAACCCCAGAGGGGCAAAAGACCCCAAACGACTTAACTTGCGAGAAGGAGCCAGCTGGAGCATTAAAATCTCCATAAACAAAGTTAAAGCATTCATTCAATATTGGTGAGTTTTCTGCTTGCCTAATCTCATAAGTTTTTTCTGACTCAGTAAATACTACTTCCGGCAATTCGATAGACATGCATTCTTGATTTTCAGTGGCAACGTCTGGAGCGGGACACCACTGACCATTAATATCATCTGCTTTGGGTTGAGACTCTTCAATTGCCACTTTCACTTCGTTTATGCTGTCTTTGAGAGAGAGTAGATACTTCTTGATTTGATCGATATCTGTTTCATCGTCAGCAAGCAACTGGTGCCCGACTTCGACCAACCCTATGAGATTAATTACAATGGGATCAAATTTTATTCTGTCGGTGCTCTCAAGAAGAGCTTCAGCCTCCGCTAACAAATCAGCAATTTCTGCGCCAAGAACCTCACGGGTTTTAGCTTCTTTCTCACCTGCGACTGGCTCGATAGCCTCTAAGAGATTAGACAGCACTGATTCGATTTTTACGTTGGCAGATTTAAGCTTCTCTGTATCATTATTAATCTGATTCGTATTGGCATTTGCAGAATCGATTGGAACTATTTTTCCCACGTTTTCGGCTTCAACAAGAACTTCTTCTAAACGTTCCAAAACACTAATATCGCGCACGTCTTGATTGGTGGTCTCTTTCAGTATCTGACGACTCTCAGCGATGGCCTCTTGCAACAGACCCCAATTTCGCTCATATTCTGCCACTGCAACATCGTGATTTACTCTCGCTTCTGTCTTTTGTGTCGTTTGAGATTGTGAAACAAAATATCCTACAACTATTAATGCAATAACAAAGATAGAAGTTAGAACTCCCCCAATAAGTTTCCTGCTAGAGCTCATCCCTCCAGCTTCAGACTCTTCTGCAGGCCCCGTCACTGGTGCTTCATTTTCATGATTTTGTTGCATTATTCTTCTTAAGCTCTATCTTCAAAAGATTTCGGTTCTTATCAACCTTACTGAGTTCTTGCGACACACTTGCTATAGCATCATCTTAAAAGTCTATTTTAGAAGTGCGCTAATGTACCAAGGGGTTTATTATGTCAATCAGTAGGCAG
>DATJCC010000121.1:0-12999 GCA_035514995.1 Microbacteriaceae bacterium | reverse complement strand
CGAGCAACGTCGGCGGAGAGCTGTATACCTCCGCCGACGTTGCTGGTACACCTTTGCTGGTGAACTTATAACTACTAGCGCAATCTCACTGTCCGATTACCGCCAGCTTTGCTGTTATTTCTCATTTTGTTAGCTTGTAGCCCTTAATCCATCACTAAAGCCCGACTGTTGCCAAATACAGTGCCAAAATGTCTACTATTGCCAACTGGAGTGCGCTATTGCCAACTTCACTGTCACTATTGCCAACTTTTCTGTCAATTCACATCAAGAGCGTGATCAGAATTCTACAGGACCTCAGAGAATAGCTCTTAGAAGTCCCAATCCTCGTCTTCTGTGGCAACAGCTTTGCCGATAACGTATGACGAGCCCGACCCCGAGAAGAAGTCGTGGTTTTCGTCTGCGTTTGCCGATAGCGACGACAGAATCGCTGGGTTTACGTCTGTGATCTCTTTAGGAAACAACGGATCGTACCCAAGATTCATTAGCGTTTTGTTGGCGTTGTAGTGCAAGAATTTCTTGACATCTTCTGTCAGTCCAACAGTGTCATATAGGTCTTGAGTGTAAAGAATTTCATTTTCATAAAGCTCATACATGAGAGACATAACATGATCTTTTAGCTCTTCTTGACGCTCAGGTGTCTCTTTTGCCAAACCAACCTGATATTTATAGCCAATGTAATAACCGTGCACTGCTTCATCACGGATGATCAGACGAATCATGTCGGCAGTGTTTGTCAGCTTAGCTCTGCTTGACCAGTAAAGAGGCAAATAAAAACCCGAGTAAAACAGGAAAGACTCAAGCATCGTTGAGGCGATCTTGCGCTTCAACGGGTCGTCACCGTTGTAATAATCTATGATTATTTGGGCTTTCTTCTGCAGGTAGGGGTTTTCAACCGACCAGCGGAAAGCGTCGTCTATCTCTTCGGTTGAGCAGAGTGTAGAAAATATTGAAGAATAGCTTTTTGCGTGCACAGACTCCATGAATGCAATGTTGGTTAGAACAGCTTCTTCGTGAGGCGTGGCTGCGTCAGGAATAAGAGAGACCGCCCCGACTGTTCCCTGAATGGTGTCAAGTAGCGTTAGACCTGTTAAGACTCGCATCGTTAACAGTTTCTCTTCAGCCGTGAGAGTTGCCCATGACTGCACGTCATTAGAAATGGGTACCTTTTCTGGTAGCCAAAAGTTTCCGGTTAGCCTGTTCCACACTTCGAGGTCTTTTTCGTCGTCGATGCGGTTCCAGTTAACTGCGTGCACACTGTCGGCAAGTTTTATTGGTTGTGGATTCATTTCAATTTTCCCTTTTTATGCGAAAATAAACTGCTTAGAGCATACAGCTGACGCACTCGCTCATGTCTGTGCCTTCGAGTGCTAGCTGACGCAATCTGATGTAATAGATCGTTTTTATGCCTTTTCGCCAAGCATAAATTTGCGCCCTATTAATATCTCGGGTTGTTGCAGTGTCTTTAAAGAACAAAGTCAGTGACAGGCCTTGGTCGACGTGTTGCGTAGCTGCCGCATACGTATCAATGATCTTCTCTGGCCCAATCTCGTAGGCATCATCATAGAACTCAATATTGTCGTTTGTCAAAAAGGGAGCTGGGTAGTAGACGCGACCCAATTTGCCTTCTTTACGAATCTCGACTTTAGATGCTATCGGGTGGATCGACGATGTCGAATTGTTGATGTAAGAGATTGAACCTGTCGGTGGCACCGCCTGCAAGTTTTGGTTGTAAATACCGTGCTCTTGCACGCTCGACTTTAACTCCTGCCAGTCTGCTTGTGTTGGTATCGCAACATCGGCGCTCTCAAAGAGCGAGCGGACTTTTTCGGTTTCTGGTTCCCACACCCGATCAGTGTATTTATCAAAAAACTCACCGCTTGCATATTTAGAGTCTTCGAAGCCTTCGAATGTTTCTTTGCGTTCGATCGCAATCATGTTGGATGCTTTGAGCGCGTGGAAAAGAACCGTATAGAAATAAATGTTGGTGAAGTCGATTCCTTCTTCACTACCGTAATGAATTCTTTCACGGGCGAGATAGCCATGAAGATTCATCTGGCCTAGACCGATGGCGTGAGACTTATCGTTTCCGTCTTCGATTGAACGCACAGATGAAATGCTACTCATGTTGCTAACTGCTGTGAGTGCCCGTATCGAAAGCTCTACTGTTTCACCAAAATCAGGTCCGTCCATCGCCGCAGCGATATTCATGGAGCCTAAGTTGCAAGAAATATCTTTTCCAATTTCTTTATAGCTGAGATCTTCGTTGTAGGTGGTTGGGGTGTTAACCTGCAAAATTTCTGAACACAAGTTTGACATGTTGATGCGACCCTTAATTGGGTTTTCTCTGTTTACTGTGTCTTCAAAAACGATGTATGGGTAACCTGACTCGAACTGCAACTCAGCTACGGTCTGAAAGAAGTTTCGCGCATTGATCTTGGTTTTTCTGATGCGTGAATCATTAACCATTTCATAGTATTTTTCAGTAACCGAAATGTCGCCAAACGGGACACCATAGACACGCTCTACATCGTAAGGAGAAAACAGGTACATGTCTTCACCTTTTTTAGCTAGATCAAATGTGATGTCTGGGACAACGACACCGAGAGAGAGGGTCTTGATGCGCACCTTTTCGTCTGCATTTTCACGCTTCGTGTCTAAGAAGCTCATAATGTCAGGGTGGTGAGCTGAGAGATATACGGCTCCTGCTCCCTGTCTGGCGCCGAGCTGGTTAGCATAGCTGAAACTATCTTCAAGTAGCTTCATCACAGGAATAATTCCTGAAGACTGATTTTCAATCTTCTTAATTGGAGCACCTGATTCGCGAAGATTTGAAAGCGACAGCGCGACTCCCCCACCCCGTTTTGAAAGCTGCAATGAAGAGTTGATGCCTCGCGAAATCGACTCCATGTTGTCTTCGACTCTGAGCAGAAAACAAGAAACGAGCTCGCCGCGTTGTGCCTTACCAAGATTTAAGAAGGTTGGTGTAGCTGGCTGGAACCTACCGGTTAGAATCTCTTTCATGTAGCGTCTGGCTAGGACTTCGTCGCCCTGCGCAAGCCCTAGAGAGACCATAACCACTCGGTCTTCAAAACGTTCTAGGTAGCGTTTTCCGTCGAAAGTTTTCAGAGCATAAGAAGTGAAGAACTTATAAGCACCAAGAAAAGCTGGGAAGCGGAATTTAATCGCATAAGCTTCATCGGTTAGCTTCTTTAAAAAGTCCATCGAATACATTTCGATGAGATCACGCTCATAATATTCGTTATCTAGCAGAAACCTCATGCGCTCTTCGAAGTTGTGAAAGAAAACCATGTTTTGATTCACATGCTGCAAAAAGTATTGCCTTGCCGCTTCACGATCTTTATCGAACTGAATTAAGCCGTTGTCGTCATAGAGGTTCAGCATGGCATTTAACGCGTGGTAGTCCATGCTGCTCACCTTTGAGGAATCCACTGTGTCTGTTTTATCTACTACTGCTGTTTCCAAAATGAATTCAATCCCTTTACTACTGTTGCTACTACTTTTATGTTGGCTAATTGCGTTTCGACGATCTGGCTGTTTAGGCGAGACGGTTTGCTAGCTCTTCGATTTTGTCTGGGCGAAAGCCTGACCAGTGGTCACCATCTGCCACCACGACCGGGGCTTGGAGGTAGCCGAGGTCTTTGACTGTCTCTAGCGCTGTCTCATCTACCGACAGATCTAAAATCTCGTATTCGATTCCTTTGCTATCTAATGCCCTGTAGGTGGCATTGCACTGAACGCAGGAAGGCTTCGTGTAAACGGTGATAGTCATGTTTTTCCTTCTTTTAATCTTCGTTTATTTGAAAAACTGTTTAGGGGAGCTTTAATGTAAATTCTCTCATATCCACTACATATAGTGAACCACATAAGAGTCAACCACAACATAGTGTAGTTACATCATTGTAGTTTTGCACCGATCTTTCAATAGGTTAATAACTTTTTTGGGGAGAACTTTTGGCGTCTTTGCACGTTTTTATCGGACTTCTCCACAGCTCATATCTGTTAAAAAAACTTTCCTCTAGAGTCGCCGCCGGCGTGTCGTTATTATCATTTTTCTATTCAAAATGTAGCTTGCAGGCGCTCACCCTATAAACCACACGTCTATAAGCTTGTAGAACATAGAGTGCTTTTGGGTGCACTATTGAAAGGTGAATGAGCCAGAACATCATAAAATATGCCGCGTAGTCGGAGCCCGCATTAAAGAAAATCGGCGGAAAGTAAATATCAGCCAGCTTGATCTTGCGGAGCTTGCCCAGTTGCACCCATCAATCATCGGCAAAATAGAGCGCGGTGTTAGCAACCCTAAACTTGACACTCTTGCTAGGATCGCACTAGCCCTCGACACCACCGTCAGTGAGCTCGTGCAAGATATAACGGCCGACTTGGTGCAACCTAAAGCAAAGCTACGTGTCAGCGCTAAAGACCTTCTAGAGGCTCGAAAGGCAGCCTCTGGGGAATAAAAAACCACAGTAGTTCCATTACCAAGAAACAGGCCATGCCAGTTGTGCACCTGTAGGGATCACCCAGCGCACAAACATCAAAACGTCTTCATGTCTGTCGCACTCAGCGAGCGCACGATTAAGATCGAAACTTACACTGTGTCCCGGTAACACCTTCAGCGGAAGGGAACTGTGCGGAAAATGTTGATGGGGAAAAAATAGTTGCACCTGACTTTTGGTTTCAGTTGTTTGGTTTTGTAGTTCGAGCAACAAGTTTCTGTCATCATATTTTGCGCCCCACGGGTTGCTATAAACCTGATTTTTAGAATGTGTTTCATCTGCCGCGCAGGCTCGCAGCCAGTTGGTAATCTCGGGTGGAGATGTACATGCAAAAATTCTTCTCTCACTCATAATATTGAGAGTAGCTACATCCACTGACATGTTGAGTTTATGCGTGGTGCCAACTTTATGCGTGGTGCCAATTTATGCATGATGGTATCCGCCACCCGACAAAATTTCTTGGGCTCTATAAATTTGCTCCACGAGCATCAAACGAACAAGCTGGTGCGGAAAAACTAGATTCGAAAGACTCCACACGTGTTTTGCGCGCTCCCTAATTCTGTTATCAACCCCGTAAGATCCGCCAATAACAATAGTGAGTCCCACACCCGACTCTATAGATCTTTGCATGGTTTGCGCCCAGCCAAAAGAGTCGAACATAGTTCCTCTCTCGTCGAGCAAAACAACCGTTTCATTATCTTTTATTTTATTAAGGATGCGGTCAGACTCTTCTTCCCGAGCCGCTTCAGCACCCCTTTGAGAGTGGGCGACTAACTGCCAATTGATTTGAAAAGGCTTGCGCAAACGCGATTCGTATCGCGTTATTCCCTCCCCTACCCAAGACTCGTGCCTTTTACCCACAGCTAGAATTCTGATCACCATAGTTACATTCTGCCCGCAAACTAAGCCCTTTTAACTTAGAATGATCAAGTGTCCCTGCGTAAAATCAAAAAAATAAAATTAAGCTCCGAGCAGCAAAGAGTGTATGAGCGCGTCGAAACAACACGCGAACACATGTTTATTACCGGTCGCGCAGGAACAGGCAAGTCGACCCTACTCAACCATCTTTCGTGGCATACCAGCAAAATTATTGTTGTTTGCGCCCCAACCGGCGTTTCTGCTTTGGGTGTGGGTGGGCAAACAATCCACTCTCTATTCCGTTTGCCAACAGGGATTATTGCCGATCATGAATTAAAGCAACCGGCAGAACTTAAAAAAATGTTATCGGCAATAGACACCCTAGTAATCGATGAAGTGTCTATGGTCAACGCAGACCTAATGGATGGCATCGACCGGTCATTGCGCTTGGCTCGGAGCAAACCGCACGACCCCTTCGGCGGAGTTCAGGTGATTATGTTTGGCGATCCCTACCAACTACCGCCAGTTCCCGCACGGGACCCTGACGAGCGCGCATATTTTGCTGACCACTATCGCTCGCACTGGTTTTTTGACGCTAATGTCTGGCAGGCTGCACCACTGACGATTGTCGAGCTCACCGAAATACACCGCCAAAGCGAAGATCGCTTTAAGGAGCTACTAAACGCGGTACGGCACGGTGAGGTGACAGCTCAGATGGCAAAAGAGCTAAACGACATGGGTTCCAGGCCGGCGCCCTTAGAGGGTGTCATCACTTTAGCGACTACAAACCACATCGCTAATTCAATAAATAAACAGAAGTTAACACAGGTTAAAGGAGAAACACTTAAAGCTGTAGCTGAAATAAACGGTGACTTTAACCCCAACGCATATCCTGCCGACGACACACTGGAGTTAAAACCAGGCGCTCAAGTAATGTTTTTGCGCAACGACCCCGATGGTCGCTGGGTCAATGGAACCATCGGAGCGGTCTCAAGAATCGAAGGAACGGTCTGGGTTGAAGTCGATGGCGAAGAGTTTGAGGTTGAACCCACTGTTTGGGAGCGCTACCGATACTCTTACGATGCGGAAACTAAAACTCTAACTAAAGAGGTAGTCGCTGACTTTGAACAATTTCCGCTGCGGTTAGCGTGGGCGGTTACGATTCATAAATCACAGGGGCAAACCTATGATGCCGCAATTATAAATCTCGGATCGCGCGCATTTAGCGCAGGTCAAACATACGTAGCTTTGAGCAGATTGAAATCTCTAGACGGCCTCTACCTGAGCAGACCTTTGCGCCCAAGTGACGTTATTGTAGACCCCCATGTGGCCCGCTTCATGGCATACGCAAAAATTGCTTAGGCTGTTGCTTTCGCTCTGGCCATGTCGATAAACACCTCTGTGTTAAAACGGTAAGCCGCGCGCACCTCTGCAAGCATTTTCTGCTTCTCGGCGTCATCTAGTGTTTCTCCAAAACGGTTCAGTTCGTCACGATAACGATCCTTAAACCCGTTGAGTGACCCGAGTGACTCAAAGTTGTAAAACTCTACACCTTTGCCGTCTTCAAAGCTGTGTTGCTTGGCTACTCTTTTAGCGATCATCTGCCCACCCGATAGATCACCTAAATAGCGCGTGTAGTGGTGAGCCACTAGTCCCGGAATCCAGGCCTCTTCGCCAACTTCTTTAATACGGTTTGCATAAGCGACTGTTGCGGGCTGTGCCGAAATTTTGTCGCGCCAATCGGGACCGATTAGAAATTCAAGATCCGCTTTCAAATACTTCATGCGTAACAGGTCTGCACTGTGAAAAGGAGCGAAGCTCTCGTCGCTAGCAAACTGCCTGCTCACCTCTTCGAGCGCCACGTACATGAAGTAGTGCTGCACTACCAATTGAATGTAGTCATCAAGACTTGCTGTTCCGCGCATTATCGAAGCCATAAAGTCAGCACCTTCACTGTCTTCATGATCATTCCAGCTACCCTCGCGAATAACCTGCGCAAAAGGAGTCTCTGCGCTCTGTGCGCTCTCTGCCGTTTTGGCAGCTACTGGTTCACTATCATGGTTACCATCTGCGTGCATATCTATCCCTAAACGTTTACAGGCCTCACGGAAAACGAAGACCACTTCACGTCTGATTTCTGGTCGTTCAGTTATTTTCCCACTCGGCCAATCGATTTTGATCTCGCGCGTGCTGTCACCCTCTGTGACGCGCCAATACCCGGCTGTGTCATCAAGATTCACAAATTCACTACGAACAGCACCTGGTGCTCCAAAAGCACGAGCGATTATGAGGTTGTCTTCTTCATGGTCCTCATCCATGTGCGCAACAACTGCCGCAACAGTCTGATCATCAAATATAGCCACGTATACATTCTATGCTCGTTTGGCAAGGCTATCCTAACAAAATTCGCTAAGAGCATGCCTTTTTTGTCATAAGGTGGATAATCAGTCAAGAAACAGTAGAATTTAGCGGTATCTCTTGTCTAACAGATTGGTTATCAGTGGTGTTGAAGATAAATCACTACCTTAAAGGTTTAGCTCTACTCGGAGCTGGCGCATTATTTCTGACCGGATGCACCTTTTCAGGCCCAGAAAGAACCCCACTGCCCGAGACAACGCTCGGCTTATCGCAGGTGAGCGCAGTCGATGCTGCCGTGAAAAACGCGATGCAGCTTTCAGACTCAACGGAGGCCGTGGTTGGTATCTGGTCAGACAGAGGCGACTACGTGACTTCATTTGCGGTGGGGAGCGAGCGTGAATTTGATGCGTCTGCAGTATTTAGGGCGGCTCAAACTCTACAACCTATGCTTTGTGCACTAGTGCTCACACAGGTTGCCGAAGGAACTTTGTCTTTAGACCGAGAGCTCTCCCGTGACATTCCACGCCAAACAGGTATCGGCAACATAACCTATCGTGAAGCCTGTGATGGAACTTCTGGTCTGCCTGATTTTAAATCTAAATTCAAAAATACCTACCTTGAAAACCCAACTCGTCCGTGGCCTTCTGGGCAGTTAATTGCTGAGGCTCTGATTCAACCAGAACTGTCTTGGCCCGGTCTTGATGTGCACCGCTCTGACTCTAACGCAGTGTTACTCGGGCGAGCTCTCTCTGTCGCCTCAGGCGAAGATTTAGAGAAACTGCTAAAAGAAGCAATCTATGCTCCAGCCGATATGGCAGACACTCACATTCCTCAAAAAGATAATAATGAGCTTGCAGGCGAAAACAATTTAGCAGGTATCGGATACCTACCCGGGCCTAACTGCGAGGCAGGAATTGTGGATTTCTCTGAAGTGTCGGTCACAATTCTTGGTGATTCCGGGAACGCCGTCACAAACGTGACAGATATAAAGAACTTTTACGAACACCTCTTTCAAGGCACTTTTGGTGGGGAAGCAGGTTTAGCAACTTTAACTGATGTGCGACCCACGAAAAATCCGGAACGTGACGAAAACGGCGAGGCAACTGAAGAGATTGAAACCACTTCGTACCGTGGTTTTGGTGTGCTAAAAAGAGGCCCACTTTGGGGTTATGACGGCGCGCTGCCCGGTTCTGCAACAGCGGCCTGGCACAACCCTGAAACTGGTTTCTCTGTAGTGGTCGCCCTAAATAATTCAACGGCGGGCGCTGGCTTCGCATCAAATTTAGCGTTTGAAATTGCTGCTCACGTTGGCGAAGGTGACCTGCCTTGGACAGCGGAGGAGCAGGCTGAAAAACTCGCTAAAGCTGCGGTATGTAAAGAAGAAGCTGAAGAAACCGAATAGTGTGAGCAAGCGCGTTAGGTTTTCGCGCTTTTAAACATATCGATTTGTATTGTGCATCCGACCGGTGGATCCTGGTTGACCTCAATGTTCACCCGCAAAACCAGGTTGCTACTAGGAATGATAATGTCATTCTGATCTACCCACTGATCTACCCATGCAAACCTTTCTACCCATGCAAACATGAAGCATCAATGGCGCTTTTCTGGTAACGTGCCCAGGACCATCAAATAGGCTCGAAAACCAGTCATCCCATAGAACTAGTCAGCCAAGAGAATTAGTCATCCAAGAGAAAGGGGCAGTCATGAAAAACCATGAAACAGAACAAGAAGTTGGGCCAGGCACTGATCTTGACGCGACAGAAAACGCTGACATGTTTCAATCAAAGCAGGAAGCAAAAGAAGCCGATGCCGCACAAAGAGATGACATTCAAGACGAAGATATAATCACACTAGATAGCTCCGACTAGCCAGCGCTAAACATCTAGTCAGCGCTAAACATCTAGTCAGCACTAAACATTCAGTGGGGTAACCGAAATGTAGTGAGGAGAAGCTTTCTCTTATCAAGGGGCAGCTTTTAGCTTTGAAGTGTCCTACGTGTCCATAATTCAGGCGATAATTCTATAAAGCCGCTTGGATCTATAGAGCCGTTTGGTCTATAAAGCCGCTTGGAGCCACTTAGAATATTTGGCTGTCCGCGTCGGTAGCTTCTTCTGCAACGCTAGTTAAACACGGAGCGGGTGACGGGAATCGAACCCGCGCCGTCTGCTTGGGAAGCAGAGGTTCTACCATTGAACTACACCCGCAGATAAATTAAGTCCTTATAAAGAGTTAAGCTCTTAAAGGCCTTTAATCTACGAAGATCAATGCTACCAGAATGCAAGACAGTATCAGAGCTAAAGAAGATATCATCAAAGTCAAAGGCCCGGGAATACGTAGCGTAGATTTTTGTTGACATTAGTGGTGCTTTAAAACAAAATGCTTTAACTTCAACATATTTCTAACTTCTGGAGGAACAGTGAACGCTATCAAAAAAACTTTCCAAGTCAGTGGCATGAGTTGTGATCATTGTGAAAATGCGATCCGTGCTGAGCTTAAAGAAGTAAACAATATCAACGCAGTTGATGTTAGTTCAGAAACCGGTCTTCTTACTGTAACTTTTACCGAGGGAAGCACTGTTTCAGATGCAACTATTCTTGAAGCGGTTGACGAAGCTGGCTACGAAGCTAAAATTTTAGACAGCTAGACGTGTCTACCGTGTCTAAAAAAACAGATCCTAAAAAAGCAGAGTCCCAAAAAACAGGGTCCAAAAAAGCTGTGTCCAAAAAAGCTGTGTCCAAAAAAGCTATGCCTGCGCCATTAAAGCTGATTCTTTTTGGCCTTTCACTTATCGCAGTTTTTGGGGTAGGCCTCTATCTGGGTGACGTTTTAATATCACAGGATTTCGTTAACTCGTGGCTACAAAACGGTAGTAGCGACTAAGAGGTGGATGCGCTTTTGAAAAACCAAAACACAGACTCTGTCGGTCTTCAAGTTATCGAGCTAGAAATTGGGGGAATGACTTGTGCCAGTTGCGCTAATCGCGTCGAAAAAAAGTTGGGGAAACTAGAAGGTGTTGAAGCTACCGTAAATTACGCCACTGAGAAAGCTCACGTTACCGTTCCAGACGGCTACGACACTGCAATACTAATTGCCGAGGTTGAAAAAACTGGTTATTCCGCGCAACTTAAAGCAGCAGCTGAAACTAAACAGGAAGAAACTCCGTCTGCTCGAGACAGTGAACTTCATGCTTTGAAACAAAGGCTAATCGCTTCGATTTGGCTTTCGGTTCCTGTCATTGCGTTTGCCATGATTCCTTTTCTGCAATTTAATTACTGGCAGTGGGCTTCGCTGGTGCTAACTGCTCCGGTCGTAACCTGGGGCGCTTGGCCGTTCCACAGGGCAGCTTGGATCAACTTCAAACACGGCGCAGCAACCATGGACACGCTCGTGTCCGTAGGAGTTAGCGCGGCAACGATATGGTCGCTCTATGCTCTGTTTTTGGGCACTGCAGGAATGCCCGGAATGATCCACCCGTTTGAATTTTCTGTTGCCCCAAGTGACGGCGCCGGTCACATTTATCTGGAAGCCGCCGCAGGCGTGACTACATTTCTACTCGCCGGTCGCTACTTTGAAATGAGATCTAAACGCCAAGCCTGTCATGCACTCAGAGCTCTCTTGCATCTTGGCGCTAAAGAAGTATCTGTAGTCAGAAATGGTACAACTCAGCTCATTGCAATAGAAGAGCTTCAGGTTGGCGATGAATTTACCGTGCGACCGGGCGAAAAAATTGCAACCGACGGCGAAATTGTTAATGGTCACAGCGCTATCGACGCTTCAATGCTAACCGGCGAGTCTGTTCCGGTAGAGGTGTCACCTGGTGATCAAGTAACCGGTGCCACAATTAACGAAAGCGGGGTGCTTCTAGTAAGAGCGACCCGCGTGGGTGAACAAACCCAGCTTGCGCAGATGGCTCGCATGGTCGAACAGGCTCAAGCCGGAAAAGCAGACGTGCAGCGTCTCGCAGATAGGATTTCTAGCGTATTCGTACCGACCGTCATAGTGATTGCGGTCGCTACGCTCGGGGTTTGGTTAGGGGCCGGTTTCCCGGCAGTTTCAGCTTTCACAGCGGCCGTAGCGGTTTTAATTATCGCTTGCCCCTGCGCACTGGGTCTCGCCACACCAACAGCTTTGCTAGTTGGAACGGGGAGAGGTGCACAGATGGGAGTGCTTATAAAGGGACCGGAAGTTCTCGAAAATACTCGAAAAGTTGACACTATTCTGCTCGATAAAACAGGAACTGTAACGACCGGGCGGATGTCTTTAGCCGGTGTTTACCCTCTGCCGGGCACGACTCGCGAAGAACTGTTGCGGATCGCTGGCTCGGCAGAATCAGGGTCAGAACACCCCATCGCTGCATCGATTGCTAAAGGCGCTGAAGCTGAATTGCTTGAGCTACCCGCTTTTGAATCATTCACGAATGTGGTGGGCAAAGGTGTCACAGCGGTAGTAGATGGAAACGCAGTGCTTGTTGGGCGCGAACCACTTTTTGATGATTGGAGCATTACCCCGTCGAAGGAGCTTTTGGATTTAAAAACGAGCGCTGAGCAAAAAGGAGAAACCGCTGTGCTCGTTGCTTGGGACGGTCAAGCACGCGGAGTGATTAGCGTTGCAGACTCGGTCAAAGAGACAAGCGCCGAAGCAATTCTGCACCTAAAAAATCTTGGACTAGACCCGATTCTACTAACTGGCGATAACAGGACCGTAGCAGAGCAGGTCGCAAAAGAAGTCGGAATAGAGCACGTCATTGCAGGAGTATTACCCGGTGAAAAAGTGGCTGAAGTTAAAAAACTGCAAGATTCTGGGCGCACTGTGGCAATGGTTGGCGACGGAATCAATGACGCACCCGCGCTTGCGCAAGCAGACTTGGGCCTTGCGATGGGCACGGGAACTGACGCCGCAATTGAAGCTGCCGATTTGACGCTAGTAACCGGTGATCTGCGCAGTGCAGCTGATGCGATCAAACTCTCTAGACGCACCCTTGCAACAATCAAGGGTAACCTGTTTTGGGCCTTCGCATACAACGTAGCCGCTATCCCGCTGGCAGCGCTCGGATTACTAAATCCCATGCTTGCAGGAGCCGCTATGGCGTTTTCGAGTGTCTTCGTTGTCGGGAACTCCCTACGTCTTAGAGGTTTTCGCTCGGTAACTCATTAATCACAAATTTTCATATCTCTCGCGTACCATTGGTGATGTTCATAGTTAAACGGAAGGGTGCTGGTGAGCGCTGAGCAAAACCATAATCACACTCTAATGGGCAACCGTCGTC
>DATJCC010000120.1:0-9350 GCA_035514995.1 Microbacteriaceae bacterium | reverse complement strand
ATGTCGGGCACTACGCCAAGAATCTCACTCGCCCAAAAACCGTCACCCAAACGTGCATAACCAACCTGCACCTCATCGGCAATGGTCAGACCGCCAGCCGCGTGCACCGCATCATAAACGCTTTCTAGATAACCTTCTGGTGGGTAGACGCCGCCACCGTTTCCGTGCACAGGCTCACAAAGAAAAGCCGCTGGAGCGTGCCCAGCTTCTGCCATCTTCGCAAAAGTTGCTTTGACGTCAGCTGCATACTTTTCACCTGCGTCAGCGCCGCGGTGTGGGCCCCGATAAGTGTTGGGGTTTTCAACAACGTGCACCCAGTCAGGCCGTGACTCTAAAGCTTTAGGGTTATCAAAAGCTGAAGTCGTTACAGCGTCTGATGCCATTGTCCAGCCGTGGTAGCCCTCCCGTACAGTAACAACGTCTCTTCGGCCGGTAGCAACCTGTGCGAGGCGGATAGCGAGATCGAGCGCCTCCGATCCACTATTTACCGGTATCACCGTATCAAGACTCGGGTGTGGTGAGTGCTCTAATAGCTTCTCAGTGAAGTCAGAATAAGCCTCATATAAAAACCTGGAGTTGGTGTTCAGTAGGTTCAATTGTCTCACACACTATCGGCTAGTCTCGGGTGTGAGTGGCCGATAGCCGTCACGTTATTAACCATGTCGAGGTATGCACGGCCGCGGGTTTCTACGAGCAAGCTCATCCAGCCGCGTTCAATTTGTGGCGGATTCTCGTAATAGCGTTCGCTTGCCCCGCCCATCGCGAGGTCGCGTCTTGACTGCTCCTGCAAAAGTCTCATATCTGGGTCTGTGGCGGGTTTTGTGCCGATTATGGGTGACGGGTCAAGCGCTCCGTCACTTACATACTCTGCGTCAAACGCGCCAAACAGTGGCTCTTGGGCAACACCTGAAACCTGCCTACTAACAGCAAAGCTTGTTTGACCCACAGTTGCGATCGGCGCACCAGCCTCGACTTTAGCTCCGTTTTGCGCTGTTTCTTGTTGCGCTGCTTCGTTTTGCGCTGTTTCGTGTTGCGCTGTTTCGTGTTGCGCTGCTTCATGCTGTGCTTTTTGCGACTCTATTTTTTGGCTCTGCGCGGGTGCCTTTTGAGTGGAGTTTGGTTTTACGCCAGTGATTGTCAGGGTGACTCCGGAGTTTGTGAGCTCAACAGAGTCGGCGTTTGAAGTTAATTCACCAGCAAAAGGCGCATTGATGACACTGCCTTCTGGCGCCCAGATCTCTACGAAACGCGCTCTTGCTGCGGCAGGGTTTAAAACGTCACCGGTCACGCGGGTGAGTCTTGCCTCCCCAAAAGGAGCAACCTTTATGTCGGCCATCGTGTTGTTGGCAATTTTGTTTTCGATGTCTTCTTCTAACCATGCACCACGATCAAGGTCTGTGCTTTCGACACCAAAATCTAACGTCGCGTGATTTTCAAACCCGGCTATTAAAGGCGCGTATGAAGTGTTTGGTGTGTGCGGGTAGCCGGCGGCTAAACGCAGGTTAGCGATAGTGGTTGCTGTATCGAAAGCAATTGCGCTTTCCAAAACATCCCATTCGTGTTCCATGCGATCTTTTGAATAGGCATTATCTGGGTCGATAGCAAGCTGGCTCCAGCCGCTAACAACCAAAACTGCGCCACGCAAAATGATTAAGGGCCAAAGAGCTGCAACCTCAGCCTCGGTGAGCTCGCTCTCGCTCACAAAACCATGCACAACCCTTGAAACCTGTGCCAAAGAGCCAGTGTGTCCAAGCACGTCAGCGCAGGTGATGGCGAGCTCTGCAACACGCCATGAAACAGCGGCGTCACCTAAATCTATCAACCACAAACGGCCAAAATTGTCTAGCATGACGTTATCGCGGGTGATGTCACCGTGGATCACCTGCAAAGGCAGCTCAGCCTTAACAAGGTCAAGAGCGGCAAGGGCGTCTTCGCTGGCGTTTAAGCAAACTTCTCTTAAATTTTCAGGCAGGTGGTCGATGAGTTCAGCAACAACTTTGCCGGCCGTGCGCATTTCCCACTGAATTTTACGGTGTTTTGCTTCATGATCAAAGGTTGAAAGAGTCGCGACTGTTTTGCCTGCGAGCCTCCCCAATCTTTCAGCTACGGCACCATTCCAAGCGGAATCCATGAGTGACTCACCTTCAACAAACTCGAAAGCTCTGGCAACATAAGAGCCGCCGCTGTTGTGGTCTGCACTGCCAGAATCGGCGCTGTCAGCTACGCCATTTGCCGGTGTTGCAGTGTCTGTTGTTGCCGACTCAAAGCGTGCGGTGAGCTCGCCAGCAAGGGTTTCAACTGGTGCGGGGGTGTGTATGCCAGCATCACGCAACGCATTTGACAGCGCGATCTGAAACGATCTTTCTGCATCACTTGTTTGCGGGTTATCAATTTTTAAAAGCAGTTTGCTAGTGGCGTGTTTTTCGTCGTTGGTCTCGCCGCTGATAGCAAAATTACGGTCTTGTTGACTACCAAGCTCATGCGCCGTTGCATTTTCAATACCAAAGAGGGTGTTTGCAAGCCTCGCTGCTTGTGCCGATGACACTTCTGGGCGAGCGAGTAACCACTGATTACTGTTATTGTCAGTCATGATGTTCTTTCTACGTCGGATTCCTACGGGACTCTTGCGAGAAATCATTTATTTAAACAATAATATCATTAATGCTTAATATTTGTTACTAAAGGTAGTGAGATGGTGAATTCTTTTGACGGCGAGGATTTTGATCTGGACGAAACTGACCGCAAGCTTATAGCGGCTTTGCAGCGCGACGGCAGGTACGGTTATACCGAACTTGGCGAGCTGGTGGGGCTCACCGCTGGAGGAGCCCGCCGTAGGGTGATGCGACTCGAAAAGCGCGGCGTTGTGCAGATCGTGGGTGTTACTGATCCACTGCGGCTGGGCTTTCAAAGCATGGCCATGGTCGGCATAGTTGCAAACGGAGATATTGAAGCGATTGCAAAGAAGCTTGGCGAGATTGAGAGCGTGGTTTATGTGGTGCTTACCGCCGGTCAATTTGACCTGCTTGTAGAGGTGCTAGCAGAAGACCAACAGAAGATGTTTGATGTCATTAATAGCCAGATAAGACCAATAGAGGGCATTATGAGAGCAGAGACTTTTAGCTACTACTCAATTCGCACCCATCGCTTTGGGTGGGGGTCGGGTGATAGGTAAATGAAATTTTTGTATCAAACCAACTATTCCAGTAATGTTTCGTTACAGGTGTTTTGATTTTAGGTGAAAATAATCACTTGCCTAGAGATTTGGTGCGAACTATTGATTTGCCGCGAAGGAGCCACAGGTTGAGTTTTTCTAGAAAGCTTGCAGTGCCCAAAGGAGTCAGTCGCGCCTTTGAGATCTTCGAAGAGTGGATCCCGGCACTGTTACTAGGGGTGATGACCCTAGCGATACTGGCCGACGTAATCATGCGCTACGTCTTTAACAAACCCATCATGGGTGCCGGAGAAACAGCAATGTTTTCGATGGTTTGGATGGTCTACCTTGGAGCGGCCGCGGTGAGCCGCAAAGGCGCTCACATCTGTCTCGACTTCTTCTCCGACCGAATAAGCGGTCGCAGTCGCGCAATCCTAGACATTGTCGTGGAAATTATCACAATCGTGGTGCTCACTGTGATAACGGTGGCGACCTTCAAATATATGCAAGATGCCCGCTTCGTGCCGATTCCAGGCATCGGGCTTTCAAAACAGTACATCACCCTGGCTGCCGCAATCGGTCTAACCCTCATGATTTTGCACACACTGGTGCATCTGGCCAGAGCTTTTCTTGGCATCAACGACCCTAACTATCACCGAGTCAATGATCCGTTAGAAGAAGTTGAGCTAGACGACTTCAACACTCTTTTCATAAAAACGGTTGAAACTGAACTAACCGGCGCTTCAAAAACCGGAGCTTCAAAAAAAGATATCACTGACGGGGAGCGCAGTTAATCATGATGCTTGTAGCGCTGTTTGCGATTCTTTTAATACTGCTAGCTCTCAGGGTGCCTGTTTATATGGCGCTGCTGGCAATATCTCTTGTCTATGTGCTCTTCGAAGAAAAAGCGTTATCACTGATTGTACAAAGACTTACGAGCGGTCTGGAATCCTTTCCACTTGTAGCAGTGCCCCTCTTTGTGCTTGCAGGTAGCATCATGGCTGGTGGTGGCCTCGCCGAAAAACTGATGGGATTCGCCGGCACCCTAGTGGGGCAGTTTAAAGGCGGTCTCGCGCAGGTCAACGTGCTCAACAGCTTTTTGGTCGGTGGTATGAGCGGATCAGCTCAAGCCGACGCCGCAATCGACTCCAAAGTGCTAGTGCCTATCATGCGCAGGGAAGGCTACTCAAACGCCTACGCCTCAGCGCTCACCGCAGCATCAAGTTCTATTTCACCGATTTTGCCACCAAGCATTGGACTAATTCTTTACGGGGTGCTCGCAAACGTTTCGATTGGTGCCCTATTTATTGCCGGTGTTTTTCCAGCTCTACTAATCGCTATCGCTTTAAGCATTGCCGTGCGCATACTCGCGCAAGTGCACAATCACACAAAGGCGCGTGAAGAGAGAGCTAGCTTCCGTGAAATCATGGTTGGTTTGCGTGGATCAATCGCAGCACTCATGATGCCTATCTTGTTGTTAGTAGGTTTGCGCATAGGCGTTTTCACTCCCACAGAGCTCAGCGCAGTCGCGGTAATTTATGCGCTGCTTGTCTCGATATTTGTTTACAAGCAAATGACCTGGCGCGATGTGCCCCGCATTCTGCGCGACTCCGCCCTCATGAGTGCAATGCTTATGCTGATCATTGCGGGAGCCGCAGTATTTAGCATCATAGTTGCATACGAAAAAGTGCCAGACAAGCTCGCCTCGCTCCTCTCAATCGTCGGTGACAACCCATACGCATTTTTGCTACTGGTCAATATAATCCTTTTGCTACTTGGAGCAGTTATTGACGCAATGAGCCTCATGATAATAATGACGCCTATGCTCGCGCCACTAGCCGTTGAATTTGGTATCGACCCCGTACAGTTTGGTGTAATAGTTGTGTTAAACGTCACTATAGGTTCGATCACACCGCCAGTAGGAAGCACCCTCTTTACTGTGAGCGCGATCACCGGAGCTAAAATAGGTGAGATTACAAAAGCGTTTATGCCCTTCTTCTTGACGCTGCTGGCAGTTCTCTTGCTAGTGAGTTATGTGCCATTCTTTACAACCTGGTTGCCGTCAGTTTTATAAGAGTTTTTTAACCTACACGAAACTTGCAACAGAATTTATACTGACTTACCAAATACTGACTTACCAAATTAAGCTGATTAAGCAATTCAAATTTATTAATCAACTAACGCTGATTTATAAATTTGAGCTGAGCAGCGATATAAGCTGAACAACGGATTTAAGATGACGCGGTCGCAAATAGTTTCGAGCTTAGAGATATCATGATCTGGTGCCAGCAAATTTAAATAAAACGGTAAACACGGCCGCGCGTCTTGACGCCGCTAGAGCCGGGGTTTTAGTTTTTATAGGCTCAGCGGGCATGCAGGTCTCGGCAGCGCTTGCTATCGGACTTTTTGCTTCAGTGGGCACGATCGGTGTGAGCAGTCTCAGGCTGGCAATTGCTGCAATCATTTTGCTTTTGATATTTAGACCAAAGTTTGGCGGCAGATCAAAAAGCCAGTGGCTAAGCATTATCAGCTACGGCACCATTATGGCTTTGATGAACATCTTCATCTATTTAGCGCTTGAAAGAATTCCACTTGGAGTCGTCACCACAATAGATTTTCTTGGGCCAGCCGTTGTTGCTTTAATATTTTCACGGCATCTAAAAGAGGCAATACTTGCAGTCATTGCTTTTGCCGGAGTTGCTTTAATCGCTGGTTTTGGTGGACCTTTTGACACGCTCGGGCTGATTTACGCTGGCTTGGCCGCTGTTTGTTTCGGTGCATATACGATACTGGCTGTGCGGGTGGGAAGATCAACTTCAAGCATGGGAGATCTCGTTTTCGCGGTCTGTTTCGCCGCCATCATCACGGCACCATTTTCTATTCTTTCCGCACCCTCTTTAAACCTGTCTGCGATTGGCATACTGATCATCTCAGCAGTAACCGGAACAGCTTTAGCCTTCACAGTAGACACACGCGCAGGCAAGCTGGCTTCTGCACGCATCATAGGGGTCTTCTTCGCCTTCGACCCACTGCTAGGAACAATAATTGGCAGAGTTTGGCTTGGGCAAGAGCTAACCCCAACAGCGTTAATCGGAATCACAGTAGTGATTGTTGCAGGAGCGGGTGTAGTATGGTCTGCAGGCAAGAAGGTATAACAAAGGTGTAACTTAGATAATCCCTGATCAGAGCGTATAATGCACAGCAACGGGTGTTGCTTTACTTGGTCTTGGCCTTGCATGCCGCTACCTATCTTGTTACTGTCAATATAGCGAAAGACGCTAAAGGTATGCCCGCGAGTGCCGCAAAGTCTCCAGCTCGGAGCGCGACAGTTCGTACGGAATGCAGACGGTAGCAGGAGGTCCCGATGGCCGCCAGCGTGAGCAACATGCAGGTTGATCCGAGTTCTTTTCGGTCCCTCGCATTTCCCGTCTACACCAGGGCAACGGCAAATGATGCCCGTTTCAGGAGTTAATTTTGACGACAGATATGGTCGGCGAAGCAAATCCGGCGAACCAAAAACGTGATAATGACTCAGCTCAAGCAACCAGCGAAAACTCTGGTGCGACAACCGAGGTTGCTATTGAAGTTAGAAACGTTTACAAAGGTTTTGGAAGAAGAGCGCGTGAAGCAGTTCGACGCGTCAAGTCTGGTGCAGACCGCGAAAGCGTGAAACAATTAGCCACAGTTGCAGTTGTCGACGCTTCCTTCGACGTGCATCACGGAGAAATCTTTGTTGTTATGGGGCTGTCTGGCTCAGGTAAATCAACTCTGATCCGCATGCTCAATGGCCTCAACGACACCACAGACGGCTCAATCCGCATCTTTGGTAAAGAGGTGGTTGGTCTAGCCGGAAACGATCTTAGAGAGCTGCGTCGCGACCGCATGTCAATGGTCTTTCAGCACTTCGCGTTACTACCGCACCGCACAGTAATCGACAACGTCGCATACGGGCTTGAATTACAGGGTGTTGATCGTGAAAAAAGAGAAACAACAGCCAAAGAATGGGTTGAACGTGTTGGACTGGCCGGATGGGAAGATCATATGCCCGGCGAGCTTTCTGGTGGAATGCAGCAGCGCGTGGGTATAGCCCGTGCATTTGCTACCGGCACAGATATTTTGCTGATGGACGAGGCGTTTTCTGCGCTTGATCCGCTGATCCGCCGCGAAATGCAGGAACAGCTGGTCGAGTTGCAACAGGAGCTCGGAAAAACCATCGTGTTTATCACCCACGACCTTAATGAAGCAATGTTCTTAGGCGACCGAATCGCGGTAATGCGTGACGGTCGCATAGTGCAACAGGGCACACCAAACGATATTTTGACAGACCCAGCAACCGATTACGTAGCGCAGTTTGTGCAAGACGTTGACCGTGCCCGCGTGCTCACTGCCGGTGATGTCATGGAGCCACCCCGAGCGGTTGTTCCAGTAACAGCCGGGCCGCGTGCGGCATTACGCACAATGCGCGACCTACAAACCTCAGCGCTTTTTGTAGTCACAAGCGGTCGAAAGTTATTGGGCGTGGTGCGCGACAAAGACGTGCTTCGCCAGGTGCGCGAAGGCGGAGCAGACTTAAACGAAGTGTTGCGCGGCACCCCGTCGATTGTTAACAGGGAACAGTACATCGCTGAACTTTTTGATCTCGCGACGACAAGCCCGCTACCGGTAGCTGTCACAGATGAACAAGACAGACTCATAGGCGTTGTGCCAAGAGTTACACTCCTTGCATCTTTAAGCAGTTTGCCATCTGCAACAACCGAAATACCTATTATCGAACCAACACCAGAAGTTTCAGCAGCATTAATTACTGAAACTCTGGAGGCCGATGTAAACGGCCAAGACAAAACTCAAGAGAAGGGTGGTGAGTAGCTATGGACTTTCGCTTACCATTAGGTAAATGGATAGAAGCAGGCATCGACTGGCTCACTGAGGTCTTCTCATGGTTCTTTAACGGCTTGCGTTCAATATTTTTGGGAATGTTTGAAGGCACAGAATTTGCGTTGCAAGCACCACCTTTTTGGGTAATAATCATTGTTTTTGCCGCACTCGCATGGTGGGTCAAGGGTTGGAAACTAGCACTAGGAACAGTCATCGGGCTTTTCGTAGTGGTGGGCGTTGACCTGTGGGATGAAACCATGACAACGATCGCTTTGACCGTTGTTTCGGCAGCCGTCGCTTTGCTCATCGCGATACCGCTCGGTATTCTCGCTGCAAGTGGTGATACAGCCTCAAGAATTATCAGACCGATTCTTGACTTCCTACAAACTATGCCGGCTTTTGTATATTTGATTCCAGCAATCGTGCTCTTCAGGGTTGGTGTAGTGCCGGGTATCGTTGCAACAATCGTGTTTGCTTTGTCACCTGGGGTGCGTCTAACAGAGCTTGGTATTCGCGGAGTAGATAAAGAAGTCGTTGAGGCTGGCTATGCATTCGGTTCAACCCCGGGTCGTATTCTTCGACAGATTCAGCTTCCTTTAGCGCTTCCAAGCATTATGGCCGGTGTCAACCAGGTTATTATGCTCTCACTCTCAATGGTTGTAATCGCGGGAATGGTTGGAGCCGGCGGTCTCGGTGGAGTCGTAGTGCAGGCAGTGCAACGCATCAGGATCGGTCTCGGTTTTGAAGCGGGTCTGGCCGTAGTCATAATTGCGATTATCTTAGACCGCGTTACCGGAGCTTTGGGCCAGCGAGCCGCAGCACCGCGATCGTCTAAGAAAAAGGTTGCTTAACAAAAAATTACACGCTAAAAACGTTTCATGTTTTATCGAGTAAATTCAAATATTTGCCAGGATAACTTATGGCGCTCGAAGCCAATTCGTTACATGTAATTAAAGACAGTTTAAAGATTTAAAAATAAGGTTATGAAAGGAAAAAAGATGAAAAAGAAGCACTTATTAAGCTCGCTCGCACTAACAGCTGCCGCAGCGCTCACACTCGCTGGCTGTTCAGCCGGAGGTGACGACACTGCTGGTGGCGACACCGGAGGCAGTGACGAAGCAGCCACACAAGACAACGTTACAATCGCAGTCTTCAACGGCTGGGATGAGGGTGTAGCAGCCAGCTTCCTATGGAAAGCAGTTCTTGAAGACAACGGATATACAGTTGAGCTTGAGTACGCTGACCCAGCACCGGTCTACCTAGGTCTAACAACAGACGACTACGATCTGACTCTAGACACCTGGTTGCCACTAACACACGCTGA
>DATJCC010000119.1:0-23514 GCA_035514995.1 Microbacteriaceae bacterium | reverse complement strand
GAATCGCAGGCCGCGATCGACTCACGAATGAAGTCATCACTCGCAGTCAGAGCACTGAACAATGCAGTAATGCGTCGAGGGAACGTGGCCGGTTGTGTGCTGCACACGGACAGGAGCGCAATTTCGAAGCAGGAAGTTCCGGCGTGCGCTTGACCAACATGACATGGTCGGGTCAATGGGCAGAGTTGGTGCTGCAGGTGACAATGCAGCGATGGAATCGTTTTTCAGTTTGCTGCAGAACAACGTCCTTAACCGACGCAGCTGGAACACCAGAGAAGAGCTGAGGCTCGCGATCGTGACCTGGATCGAGCGCACTTATCACCGTCGTCGTCGGCAGGCCAGGCTGGGGCGTTTGACTCCGGTCGAGTACGAGGCCATTATGTATGAGCAGGTTGCACTTGCTGCCTGACACAGTTGTCACCTGAACGTTCAGCAGCCCCTGTTGCTTTCTAAACAAATTTATTTGACAGTGTTCCATGCCACTGAGCAGAAAGCTCATCAAGGTTTATCTCAAACTCGTTTTGTATTTCAAGCACTGCCTCTGATGCGACACCGGTTGTTACACCAATACGTAAGACAGGCACACCACGACCTTCGCAAAGCCCTCGGAACTTCACATCTTCTTCCCGCGGCACTGACACTAGCGCTCTAGCTTGAGATTCAGAGAACAATGCAGATGTTGTGTCAACACCATCACGCTGTCTAATTTCGTCTAACCAGATCCTGGCACCTATGCCGAATCTTAGAGAGCTTTCAGCTACAGCCTGCGCCAGGCCACCGTCTGAAAGATCAGTCGCTGCTGAGATGATGCCGCTTTGAGTTGCTGCATGCAGAAGATCAGCGAGGTTTTTTTCTGCATTAAAATCTACCAGTGGTGGAGTTCCCCCCAAATGATTATGCACAGCCTCTGCCCAAGCTGAACCATCAAGCTCATCTCGTGTGACTCCCAACAAATAAAGGTTTTCGCCTTCATCTTGCCAGCCAGAAGGAACTCTACGAGCCACATCATCGATCACACCCAGTACCCCGACAACCGGTGTTGGGAAAATGGGTGTCTCACCAGTTTGATTATAAAATGACACATTTCCGCCAGTTACAGGAACCTCTAAAGCTAGACAAGCGTCGGCAAGACCTTCAACTGACTGTGCGAACTGCCACATAACTTCTGGGTTTTCGGGGCTGCCGAAGTTTAAACAATCACTTACTGCAGCCGGAACCGCCCCAGTAACCGCTACATTTCTGTATGCTTCTGCAAGTGCCAACTGTGCACCCTTGTAAGGGTCTAAGAAGCAGTACCGGCCGTTGGCGTCCGTAGATACCGCAACTCCTAAACCACTTGTCTCATCAACGCGGATCATTCCAGCTGAATCAGGGAATGTGAGTGCGGTGTTGCCCTGCGCGTAACTATCGTATTGATCTGTAACCCACTTTTTAGAGGCTTGATTCGGGCTCGTAACCATCTTTATGAATTCTTGACGAAGATCAGCAGAGCTTGAAGCTCGTTTGAGAGCACCAGCGCTATCTGCTTGAAGGGCCGCTAGCCAGGCCGGAACTGCAACAGGACGTTCATAAACTGGCCCATCAACAGCCACCGTTGATGGATCAACATTTACTATTTCTTCTCCACGCCAATTAATGACCAGCCGACCGGTGTCGGTCACTTCACCAAGCACGCTAACTTCGATTTCCCACTTCTTAGCGACAGCCAAAAACTTCTCGAGTTTTTCTGGACTTACTATCGCCATCATTCTTTCTTGGCTCTCAGACATCAAAATTTCTTCTGCTGTCATTTTTGGGTCGCGAAGTAAGACGTGATCAAGCTCAACGAACATCCCGCCATCACCGTTAGCAGCGAGCTCACTAGTGGCGCATGAAATTCCGGCGGCGCCTAAGTCTTGAATACCTTCTACCAACTCTTCAGAAAATAATTCAAGACAACACTCGATGAGCATTTTTTCTAGAAACGGGTCTCCTAATTGCACAGCAGGGCGCTCTTCAGGGCCGCCTTCGCTAAAACTATCAGAGGCTAGAACTGAAGCCCCTCCAATGCCATCTGCGCCAGTGCGTGCACCAAACAAAACAACTTTGTTGCCTTTGCCGGTTGCGTTAGCAAGGTGAAGATCTTCGTGGCGGAGAACTCCCACACCGAGCACATTGACTAGTGGGTTTCCTTGGTAAGTGCTGTTGAATACTGTCTCGCCACCAATGTTTGGAAGCCCAAGACCACTCGCATAAGATCCGGCGCCGGCAACGGCACCACGCAATATTCTTTCAGTGTCTGGATGGTCGATGTCACCGACTCTGATTTGATCCATCACTGCAACAGGACGTGCACCCATCGAAATGATATCGCGCATTATTCCACCCACACCTGTTGCTGCTCCTTGAAAAGGTTCGATGTATGAAGGGCTGTTATGACTTTCGACTTTAAAAGTGACAGCCCAACCCTCACCAATATCAACGACACCAGCGTTTTGACCCATCCCAACGAGTAGGTTCTCTTTCATACTGTCTGTAACTTTTTGACCGAACTGCCGTAAATATATTTTTGAAGACTTGTATGAGCAATGCTCTGACCACATGACAGAATACATAGCTAATTCGCCTGAGGTTGGTCTGCGACCCAGTATTTCTCTAATCTCACTATATTCGCCAGCGGTAAGACCTAAAACTTTAAAATCTTGTTCATTCTCTGGGGTAGATGACGCATTTGCGACGGTATCTAATTGTGGCTCGTTGGGTGAAGAAATGGTCACGCGAAAGCTCCATCTTGGTCGTGATCGAAGTTGTGATCGAACTTCTCCATTCTACATTCTTTAGGCCTGCAAAATGTCTAAAAAACCTTGTAATAACCTATATATGCCTTGGAAGTTCAGCTTCATGAGAGATACTCGTAGGCATGGAAAACACTCAAAGAACGCAATCGTTGTCAACATTCATGAAGATTAGTATCGCAATTCTCACCGTTGTAACTCTTGCTTCAATATCGCTACTGTTTATCGGAGACTTTGAGGGCAAGTTTGAAAGAGTGTTCTCTACCGTTACTCTCTTCGCGATTTTTGTGCTTTTAACTGCTTTTGACACGCGAAAGGATCAAAAAAATGAGTGGTATGCGCCAGTTGCGTTAATTGCAAACGCCTACATTTTGGGGCTTATCTTGATTGTAATCTGGGTAACACCCTTCAATCAGATTGCGTTACCATTTATTATTTTATGGAAATCTTTGTTTGTCATAGCTACAACCCGCATAGTGACATTCGGGTTGGAACTGTTGTTGGCAGTAGGGGAAGGCAAGCCTGAGTCCCTTGGCCGTTGGGGGCAGGTAACCGGAATCCTAGGTGTAATTACACTCATTCTTTTTACAGCTCCGGTAGGTATCGAAGCATTTAGTGTCTACATCCCCCAGATTTATTGGAAGATTGCAGTAGCAGCTCTAATCCTCACCGCTCTTGGTCTTGCTATAACGCTGCTCTTGAATTGGTACTACAAACCGGCCTCGCAGCCCGTTTATCCTGCTTCTGCACACGACAGCTCACCCTACCCAACAGAACCATCACCGGGAGTTCAACCACAGTCAGTCGAACCAGTAGGGTCAGAAACTACGACAGGGCTTCTTCCTTGGCCAACATTTGCTGACGGTACCCCTTATCCGCAATTGCCTAACGGCCAACCCGACTTTTCAGTTGTTCAGAAGTAGGCTGGTAAAAAAGCGCAGACCATCTACGCCAGAGCGCATACGGTCTTTGGTGTCGGGCCCAAACCCGGGCTCTACCGCAAACTCCGGGTGAGGCATTAAACCGACTACGTTGCCTTTTGCATTGCTGACTCCAGCAATGTCAGACTGTTTACCTATTGGGTTCTCATACCTAAGCGCGACAAGACCTTCGGCCTCAATACGCTCTAGCGTTTTGGCCTCGGCAGTAAAAGCACCGTGGGTGTTGCGAGTTGGTAAAACAATCGATTCGTCACGGTCAAATCTGCTAGTCCATGCTGTGTTGTTGTTTGCAACAATAACTTCTGCATCGCGTCTAATGAACTGCTGATTATGGTTGATAGCGAGCCCACCGGCTAACAGGCCAGCCTCGAGAAGTATCTGAAACCCATTACCGATTCCCAGTATGGGTAGCCCGCTTTTTGCTTTTTCAATCACAGCAGCCATAATTGGAGCGGTTTTAGCTAAAGCTCCAGGCCGCAAGTAATCGCCGTAGCTTTTGCCACCCGGCAGAATGAGCGCATCTATCTTTTCTAGGTTTCTTTCTTGGTGCCAAATTTCTACTGGAGTGAGTTCAGCAATGTTTAAGGCACGGATAACATCGCGATTGTCTAGAGTGCCAGGAAAATTAACGACTCCTACACGCATAATCTAGTTCTCCTCAATAGTGATTGAAGAGATGTATTCGAGCTCTTGATTGATAAAAAGCTCACGCGCAACCTCTTCAGCGCGGGCGCGCACACTTTCGTTCGCGTCACCGGTCACTGTAAGCTCAAGCGTTTTACCTACACGCACATCATTGAAGTCAAAATTTCCGGTGCGTTCAAGAGCCTGTGAGATTGCTTTACCTTGTGGGTCAAGCAACACCGGTTTGGGCATTACATTTACAATAATCTTGGCCACTTTTGGCTCCAATCTTGAGTGAGGTTGTTTTTTAAGTTTATCTTGTTGAAAGCTGTCGCAAACTACTGCCGAACACCGGTGAATCGTTCGAGTAACTTTTTGTATCGTTCGCTTGTACTCGAAACTATTTCAGGAGGAAGTGCCGGAGGGAGTCCTGAACCATCCCAGTTTACTTTCAACCAGTCTCTAACTATCTGCTTATCAAAACTTTGCATTCTTGATTTGCCTTCTGCAGAGGCATAAACGGTGGCGTCCCAGTACCTACTTGAATCGCTCGTTAAAACCTCATCGGCCAGTGTGAGTTCACCGGTTTTGGGGTTTTTCCCGAATTCAAATTTGGTGTCAGCAAGAATTAAGCCGCGACTCTTGGCAAGTTGTGAAGCTTGCTGAAAGATTTCTAAAGATAGTTTGCGTAGCTGTTGCGCTGTTTTTTCACCCACAAGGTCAATCACTTGCTCAAAAGTGATGTTTTCATCATGTTCACCAAGAGGCGCCTTATAGGCAGGAGTAAAAATTGGTTCTTCCAAAAGGTCACCGTCTGTTAAACCTTCTGGTAGTTTTATTCCGCAAACTGACCCTGTTTGCTGGTATTCGAGAAGTCCAGAACCAGTTATGGCGCCGCGCACGACACACTCAACAGGTAACATATCTAAGCGTCTCGTCACCATCGCCCTGTCGGCGAGTTCCGCGGGGCATTCCGGACCATTGCCAGCGATATGGTTTGGATAGGGAAGCTTTTCGAACCACCAGTTAGACAAAGCGGTTAAAAGAGCGCCTTTGCCTGGAATTGGCGGCTCCAAAACATGGTCAAAAGCGCTGACTCGGTCGCTAGCCACTATTAAAAGGTGAGCTTCGTCACCAATTCTTTCATACAGGTCGCGCACTTTGCCAGAATAAACATGTTTCCAACCAGCAAACTCTGTTTTCAAATCGTTCACTAAACTATTCTCGCACTATTATTTATCATTGGCGGTCGCGATACTCGCTTCGAGTTTATGTAGGTTGGCTTCCAGCGCCACCCAGCCCAACATTGCGCATTTAATTCGCATTATAAACTTTGAAACCCCCTGCAACGCCACTGCGTCTCCGAGGAGGTCTTCGTCTGGTTCTGTCTTTCCGCGAGATTGAATCATTTCACGAAACGCAGCTATTCGCTCCCTGGCCTGCTCCACCGTAAAACCATCCTCATCACGAAACAGCTGCGCAAGAATCGAGGCTGAAGCCATAGATATAGAACAGCCCTGTCCTTCCCAAACAAGCTGAGTTAACTGCATTGTTTGCGGATCAAGCGACACCTTTAACGTCAATTCGTCACCGCAGCTTGGGTTCATCTCATAGTGACTTGCACTGAGCTCCCCATCTCGGTCTTCTAAAGTTCCCTTGCCGATGGGGCGTCGTGAATGTTCCAGAATTAACTGTTGGTAAAGCTGGTCTAATTCGTTCATAAAGTTAGCTCTCTAAATCGAAATATTTTTGTGCTTTGCGAAGACCGTCTAAGAAACGATCAATTTCATCTTCTGTTGTAGTCAAGTGCACGCTTGCTCGCACACTTGAAGTGATCCCCATAGCTCTGTGCAACGGTTGTGCACAGTGGTGCCCAACTCTAACTTGAACCCCTTCACCATCAAGCACCTGCCCGACATCATGAGCGTGCAAACCGTTAACCTCAACTGATGCAAGAGCAACTCTATGTGAACTGTTTTGTGGCCCAAGAAGCCGTAACCCGCTGTTTTTATTTACACCTTCTACAAGATGGGCTACAAGCTCTTCTTCATGGGAAGCTATGCGTTGCATACCAATATCTTCAAGATATTTTACTGCGGCCCCTATACCAATAACCTGAGACACGGCTTGTGTGCCAGCTTCAAAACGCAACGGGGGTGGTAGAAACTCTGCCTGCTCCATAGTGACCCGCGTTATAGCTGAGCCTCCTGTACGTGCCGGAGGTAGTTCATCGAGCAACTCAGCCTTTCCGTACAACACGCCGAGCCCGTTTGGCCCAAGCATCTTATGGCTCGAAAATACTGCGAAATCAACACCAAGATTTGTAAAGTTTACTGGTACATGGGGGACAGACTGACAAGCGTCAAGCACAGTCATTGCGCCTACGCTGCGAGCTAGATCAGTGAGCTCTCTAACAGGAGCTTTAAAACCAGTAACGTTAGAAACGTGGCCAAATGCAAAAATTTTTGTGCGCTTATTCACATAACTACGTGCATCATCGATGCTCCAAATGCCATGTTCATTTACTGGGATCCACCTAAGCGACGCACCAGTTTTTAACGCGAGACGCTGCCAAGGTACCAAGTTTGCGTGGTGCTCAGCCTCAGTAACAAGAATTTCATCACCGGGTTCAAGTTTAAACAAACTGTTTGACGAGCCCAATGAGGTGTTAGCCTCCGCGATCCCCTGTGCGATCAGATTCAATGCGTCAGTTGCACCAGCAGTCCAAACTATTTCGCTTGCTTCAGCACCCACAAACTTTGCTACGGCTTCTCGAGACGCCTCAAAACTTGAAGTTGCGTTGCCAGTTGCGATGCTTGCGCCGCGGTGCACTGCAGAATTTTGCTTCTCTAAAAAGAATCGCTCGGCATCAAGAACTGTTTTGGGTCTCTGTGATGTTGCGCCAGAGTCGAGATAAGCCAATGGTCTTCCCCCGACCAGTGTTGGGTCTGCAAAAAAAGGAAAATCACTACGGAATGACTTAATTTCTGACGAGCTAAAAGGCTTAACCATATTGTCTATTGTCGCATCTCAAGATTGGAAGAGGCTAACAAACTAGATAGTGGATTTGAACCTGGAAAGTTGACGACCACTCGGTGTTAAGAAAAAGTTAAGTATGCCCGTAATAAGCACCACAAGAACAGCGGATAGTGGCATCAGCAAAGCGGCTTTAACACCAAAATCTTCACTCAACCATCCAGCTAGTGCTGATGACAAGGATTGACCGACTATTATTGCTGAGCCCATAGTGGTCATAACAGTCGCGTTTCTACCGATAGGGCTCCGGTCGGCGCCAAAACTGTATTGCGTCACAAGGATTGGACCGATACCCAAACCGATTATGGCAAGAGCAAACATCATGCCACTTTTTGAAGAAACGTTTTGTAGCATAAACGCGCCAATCAGCATGAGCAGAGCAAACAAAAGCCAACGCCAACGCTTCGTAAAAGCTGGAGGGAAAAAAGCTACTGCAAGAGCTAAAGCTGCTGACCCTACCCCCATAACTCCATAAAGGATCCCAGTCTGCTCAGGATCACCGAGTTCTTGCATAAAAGCAGTGAGCGAAGTGAGCATCGAACCAAAAAAGAGACCAATACCAAAAATGCCGGCAATCGTAACAAGCAGTTCAAGTTTAAAAAGCTCTGATACTGGGGCGAGTGTCGCAGCGCGATCAGTGCTCGAAATAGCGGGTTTTGCGGAACGGTGCAAAGCAAAAAGCGAAACAAACACGATAGTTAAGATTGCGGCGGCGACAACCGGTGCACTGGAACCAAACAAAATTGCGATTAAACCAACGATGAAAGGACCAAAAACAAACACCGTTTCATCTACAGTCGACTCATAGGCCATGACTGAGCCAAGCACTCGGTCTCGGTCTTGCGGTTCGAAGCCTTCAGTAGCAACCCCAACCATTCGAGACCTAGACATTGCTGAGACCTGTGGAGCAGACGCTCCTATCAAAAATGCTGTGCTCAACATAACCCATATGGGCAGAGAGCTCCAGACTATAAACACAAAAGCAAGCAAAAATAGAGCGTTTAAAGAACCAACGAGCAAAAGAACTGGTCGCTGCCCGAACCTATCAGCCGCAGCACCAATCAAAGGACCAAAGATCGCGGTGCCAGCACCGACTAAAGCGGAATTTACACCTCCTAAAAGAAGTGATCCAGAAGTGGCTACCACTAGCGTCAAAACTCCGACGACCATCATTGCAAAAGGGAGCCTCGCAATGAGCGCTATCGGAAAATAAGAAACTCCGGTTAATGCAACTATCCGCTTAATCAAGCGTAGAACCCTTACTCAAATGCGACACCCTGCTCTTTGAGAAATTCATAAAGATTGTTACTGTCTGAAATATCGCCACTGTATTCAAAACCGTTCACAACCACCAAAGGGGTTCCCTCAACCATTAAAGATGCATCCACAGCGCCGGGCACCGGATGCATGAAAGTCCAATCATTTATTGCCCCCATAAAAGGAACATATCTCTCTTCGGTTATGCAGTCGGCAAAAGTAGCATCCATACTTCCGGTGATGTTCTTAGTCATCTCCAGTAGCATTTCGTTATCATGCCCAGGTCCTTCACCCTCTGGTTGAACATTTGGGTTTAAAAGAAGGTTGTGCATCATCCAGGTAAACTCTGGTTTGTTCTCTACGGTACAAGCGATTAAATTTGCAGCTCTGGACGAATATGCTGTGCCAGCCGAGTAGCGATCCATAAAAGTTAAGGGCCGAATTTCGACCTTGGCATTGCCCGCAACAATAGCTTCTTCGAGCACCCCCGAGTTCACCTGTTCAAACATCATGCAGTGGGGACACCTGTAATCAACATAAACCAAAATATCAACCTCACCAGACTCACGGTCTGAAACGTGAGGTTTCGGAGTTGCACCCGCAGCAATCGCGGGTGAGTCAAGCGGATTCAACCCCTCACCAAAGACGATGCCACCACTGCCCATTCCTTTCGGGCCAGCAAACTCAATCGGCGCATAATCACCTGCCACCGGAGACTCCTCGGTGGCTTCATCAGAATTTTGAATCCCCAAAAAAAGCAACGCGATTGCGCCACCAATCAGAAAAAAAGCTAAAGTCCCGGCAATGATCAAGGGAAGTTTGTTTTTCTTGAGGGGCTTCTGCACTAAATATTGGGGGGCCTGGTTGCTATCACTCATACACTCAATCATGCCACTATGATTTTTCAGCTCGTCAGAATACGCTTAGAAAGTGATTATTCTGGCCGGCACCCCAATTGGAAACCTTCAAGACGCATCTTTGCGTCTCCGCGACACCCTAGAAAATGCAACCGTGGTAGCTGCTGAAGACACCCGCAAAACGATCCAGCTTCTGCGCTTGTTAGGAATTGAAAATCGGCCAGAGCTAATTTCTCTAAACGATCACAATGAATCAAACCGAGCTGTTGAACTAGTTGAACGTGCCCGAAGCGAAGACATCGTGGTGGTAAGCGATGCTGGTATGCCAACTATTTCAGACCCGGGGTTTCGGCTGGTGCAACTCGCAGCAAGAGAAGGCGTAGAAGTTACCATAGTCCCTGGTCCATCTGCTGTAACAACAGCGCTCGCAGTCTCAGGATTGCCAACGAACAGATTTGCTTTTGAAGGGTTTGTGCCACGAAAAGAAAGTGAACGAAAGAAACTTTTATCGTGGCTAAAAAACGAACACAGGACAACCATTTTTTTTGAGTCACCAACAAGACTCGCATCTACTCTTCAAGATTTTGCTGAAGCTCTTGGAAGGGAGCGTGAGGCTGTTGTATGCCGAGAACTAACAAAATTGTATGAAGAGGTGCGTCGAGGGTCTCTTAAAGATCTATACGACTGGGCAAAAGAAGGCGTGCGCGGCGAAATAGTGCTACTCATCGGACCCTCAACAACTGCAGAGATGCACGTTGAAGATGTGCTCCAGAGCCTCATCGAACGAGTTCGTCTGGGTGAGCGGTTAAAAGATGTCGCTCGTGAAATATCGGAGCAAACTGGAATCTCCTCCAAACAACTTTATGAATCTGCTTTGCGACATCAAAAAGATTCCCGGATTTAAGAAACGTGAATGCTTTTTTTATTCCCAAAGTAAAATTAAATTTATACTCAAAATTGAGGAATACTTTGAAGACTATTTAAGGAAAAACTATGAGTGATACAAGACGAAACTCTACCCTTCCTGCTGGATCTTTTACAGTTTGGCAGTTGGTTCTTTCTGTTTTATGGTTTGGCATGGTGTTTGCCATTGCCTTTATTGAAGCGCCGCTAAAGTTTCAAGCACCAGGTATAACTATCCCGCTAGGTTTAGGCATCGGAAGGCTGGTTTTTGCGGCTCTCAACATTTCTGAAGCAGTTATTCTCATTTTACTTTTGATAATAAGTTTTAAAGGCGCATCTACAAGACTCGGTGGGGTGAGACTGAAACTGTTGATTGGTTTAATCGTAGTTTACGTTTCAAAGGTAGCGATTGTGCGCCCTCCTCTAAACTCTCGCACTGACTTGGTTTTACAGGGGGCTGACCCTGGTCAATCACCATGGCATTACATTTATATCGGTTTAGATTTAGTGTTGTTGACCTTGTTGCTCTGGTTCATATTGAAAACAGTTTCGATTCTAAAAAACAGCTTGAGCGTGAAAGCTGAGATAACATAATTTTTTTACGCACTCAGCTTTTAAATAGCTTAGTTTGCCACACTCATTAACTATCTCAAGCTTTATTTTTAACTACACAAACAATGAATGGAACCTCTTGAAACGCTCAATAGCAATAATTCCCGTGGCTCTTGCTTTTGCACTGACACTCACTTCATGTCAGGCGGCAGAAGATGATTCTACGGTGTTCGCAGACGATTGTATTTCTTCAGGTTCGGTGAGTGAATCTGTGACAATTGAAGGAGAGCACGGAGGGGAATTAATTATCACCTCATCGACACCTATCAGTGCTGACTCTGTTGAACGCAGTGTTCTTATTGAAGGTGATGGAGACGCAGTTTCAGCTGAGGAGACATATATGGTTGGTGTTTCTTTGTTCAACGGGCGCACTGGAGAACAAATTGCTCAACTTAAAGAAGCAATGCAGCAAAACGGGCCATATCATGATGTTTTAAATGATGCTCTCAAATGTGCACACGTTGGTGACCGAACAGTAGTTACACTTCCTGCCTCAGAAATGTATGGAGTGGGCCAGGTCGAAGAGATGGGCATCCCGGGACTATTAGAAACAGACTCCATAGTTTTAGCTTTTGACTTCATGGACAAAGTTGAAGTTTTAGAGCAGGCTTCAGGTAAAGAGCTAACTCTCCCAGAGGAAGCTCCAAAAGTTGAAATTGCTGATAACGGTGAACCAACTATCACCTTCCCTGAAGGTCTTAAAGCACCAGAAAAGCTTTCTGTTTATCCCATGATTGAAGGTGAAGGGCAGATAGTTGAAGAAGATGATGCCGTAACTGTGCACTACCGTGGTGTGATCTGGCGCACAGGTGAAGAGTTTGATTCAAGTTGGGTAAGAGGTGCTCCAGCTGATTTTTCTGTTGGTGGAGTGATTCCTGGATTCAAAGAAGCTCTTGTAGGTTATAAAGTTGGTTCTAGGCTCATATCTGTTGTTCCCGCAAACGATGGAGGCTATGGTCCTGAATGGCTGGTGAGCAATGGTTACGAGGAAGACGACGTGATGGTCTTTGTGCTTGACATATTGAACGCTTCTTAGGCTATGCAAGAAGCCGGTCTATATCTCTTCGGAGTTTTGATACTCCTATTAGGTTTAGCCATTTCGATAGGCCTTCACGAAGTCGGGCACCTGCTTCCCGCAAAACTTTTTAATGTAAAGGTTTTGCGCTACATGATTGGCTTTGGGCCAACTCTATGGTCAAGTAAAAAAGGTGAAACTGAATACGGAATAAAGCTGATCCCATTAGGCGGATACGTCGCAATGACAGGTATGTATCCGCCAAAAGTAGAAGGAGAGTCTGCAAGGAATTCTTCTACGGGAGCTATTAACTCTCTCATTGATGATGCTCGTGAGATCAGTAATGAGGCCGTAGAAATCGGTGACGACGCTAGAACTTTTTATAAACTGCCGGTGCTTAAAAAAATTGTGGTGATGCTTGGCGGACCGCTGATGAATCTTGTTTTGGCTGTTGTCTTTATGAGCATAGTAATCAGCGGATTTGGTGTAGAGCAGGTCACTACCAAGGTGCAAACTGTGAGCGAATGTTTGGTTCCTGCAGGCTCCGAAATTACTGAATGTGACGCTAGTTTTGCTCAGGCACCAGCAGCTGCTGCAGGTATCCTGCCTGGAGACGAGATAGTTTCAATTAATGGCACAGTTGTCAAGGAATGGTCTCAGGTGCCACAGATCATCAGCGAATCTCCTGACATTCCAATACAAATCGAAGTTGTTCGTGCTGGATCAACAGAGAATTTAACGGTTGTACCGGCAAGTAATGAAAAATTCGTTGTTGATGATTTGGGGCGTATAACACTCGACGAATCTGGTCAACCAATAACCGAAACGGTTGGAATGATCGGTGTTTCACCGGCAATAGAGCACGTGCGATTGCCGTTGAGTGACACCCCTGTTTATGTGTTTGACAATGTCAAAGCTGTTGCAAACATTATTATCAATATGCCGGAACGACTGGTTGCAGTATGGAACGCTGCTTTTGGCCCAGACGAACGTGAACTAGATAGCCCAATCAGTGTAGTTGGTGTGGGGCGGATCGCAGGTGAAATTGTTAGCAATGATGGTACACCTATTCTTGATAAAGCCAGGTCGATTTTTGGCCTGTTAGCTTCGCTTAATGTGGCCCTCTTTGTTTTCAACCTGGTCCCTTTGCCACCTCTTGATGGGGGGCACATTGCTGGAGCAGTTTACGAGTGGTCAAAAAGATCTCTGTGGAGGATTTTTGGAAAGCGTGACCCCGGCCCTGTGGACACCGCAAAAATGGTTCCAGTCACGCTTGCTGTCGCCGCGGTGTTAATTGGTATGACTATTCTGCTTATATACGCTGACCTGGTAAAACCTATAAACCTGTTTAACTAGACACAGGTCTCACAGGTTGGGTGCGTAGCCTTTAACAGTGGAAAAAATATCTGATGAAGAAGAGAAATCAAACAGGCCGGAGTATATGACACAGGGACTTTCAGTGGATTCGAAACATACCGTTGAAGGTGTTCAAAAGAAACTCCGTATCTCACGTATTTTGAATATGATTCTTGGGGCTGCGTTGATTTTTGTTGGTGGGTCATACGCCGCATTAATTTTCCAACCCGAGGGTCAAGCAGGTGCTCAGCAAGACCAAGTGCAAGCTCCTTCTGACGCACAAGCTCCTTCTGACGCACAAGAAACACAGGTAGATGCGACTCTTCTGGCAAGCGAAGAGTATATGACAATTGGTTCTCCAGATGCGCCCATCACACTGTATGAGTGGACAGACTTTACATGTCCTTTTTGTGGAGTTTTTAATAGGGAAACTCTACCTGTTTTGATGGAAGAATATGTTGATTCAGGTAAGGTTCGTATCGAAATCCACGATGTTACCTATATTGGGCCGCAGGCTGAAGATGCGGCAGTAGCAGCACGAGCTGCTGGTCTACAAGATCGCTACTTTGATTATCTTTTTGCTATTTATGATCTCGGAGCAAATGACAATAACCCAGATTTGAGTCAGGAAGTTCTTTTCGGCTTAGCAGAAAAAATTGGCTTAGATATGAAGCAATTCGAATCTGACTTTGCAGACACGCAGTTAAGACAAAAGGTGCAAGAAAGCACTCAGTTAGCGCAGGCTCTAGGTGTTGCGGCTGTTCCATTCTTTGTTGCTGCAAGCACTGACACATTAGAAGGATTGCAAGACATTAGAGGTGCCCAACCTTTAGACCAGTTTAAAGCTTTCTTAGACGAGCATATTGCGCGAGCGACAGCCTAAATATGTCAGTCGGTTTTTTTGGAGCATTTCTTGGAGGGATTTTAACCCTGCTTAGCCCGTGCTCGGTTATGCTACTACCAGCATTTTTCGCCTATGCTTTTTCCAGCCCTGCACAAATATTGGCAAGAACGGGAATCTTTTTTTTAGGGCTGGCAACAACCCTTGTGCCTTTAGGAATGCTCGCAGGAAGTCTGGGCCAGCTAATTCAACAGTACCGGAGTGAAGTCGTTCTGGTTGCTTCGATTATTGTTATTGTGCTCGGCTTTGTGATGTTGCTTGGAATTCCAATTCCAGGACTAGCAAACGTGCAGGGCGCTTCATCTACATCAATCATTTCGGTTTACGCACTAGGCACGATTTATGGTGTTGCTGGTGTCTGTGCTGGGCCGTTGCTAGGCGCTGTTTTAACTGTAGCCGGAGCGACAGGTAACCCACTCTTTGGTGGTTTACTGCTCTTGTTCTTTGCGGCAGGCATGGCATTTCCATTGCTACTACTAGCGCTTCTTTGGCAGCGAATTCCCGCAGTGCAAAAACTTGTGAGACCGAGAGAGGTCAAGATAGGCAGGTTTCGCAACACGTGGACAGCAATTATTGGAGGTGCTCTGACTATAATTGTCGGAGTTGTTTTATTGGTTACAGATGGAACAGCGAGCCTCGGTGGAATTTTAAACGCATCGACACAGTTTAAGATAGAAAGCAGTGTTCTATCTTTGTCAGACAACATTCCGAACTGGGTTTTTGGCGTCGGAGCTTTAGCTGTACTGATTGTAGTTTGGCTGTTTTTGCGTAGCAGAAAAAACTTGTAGAGCACTAAACTACCTTTGTGTTGCCTAGGAAGGGCTACCATGAACCACGCTGAAATTAGACCCTGGGCAGCGCTTTGGAGCCTAGTATTAGGCTTCTTCATGATTTTGATCGACACTACTATTGTCTCTGTTGCCAATCCGACAATAATGCGCGAACTAGACACAACCATGACAATGACTCTCTGGGCAACAAGTGCTTATCTATTAGCTTATGCCGTTCCTCTGCTTATCACCGGCAGGCTTGGTGATCGCTTTGGCCCGAAGCGTATGTATCTGTTTGGTCTTGTAGTTTTTACTCTTGCTTCATTTGCCTGTGGAATTTCTCCAAGTATTGAAATCTTAGTGGTTTCTAGAGCTTTGCAAGGTCTAGGCGCTTCTTTGATGACACCACAGACGATGGCTGTTATTACCCGCATTTTTCCTCCGAAAGAGCGGGGCTCAGCTATGGCGGTGTGGGGAATTACTGCCGGCGTGGCCATGCTAGTGGGCCCCATCTTAGGCGGTTTCTTGCTTGATGGGCTTGGCTGGGAATGGATATTTTTTATCAATATCCCAGTAGGCATTATTGGTTTTATTCTGGCCAAAAAATATGTTCCTGAATTAAAAACACACGTAAAACGATTAGACATGCTCGGCATTGCTTTGAGCGCAATCGGTATGTTTCTTGTTATATTCGGGATCCAAGAAGGCGAAAGTTTCGACTGGGGTGTAGTTTGGGGACCAATTAACATCTGGATGATAATAATATCCGGCGTGATTATTCTAGTTGCTTTTGTTATTTGGCAAGCGGTACAAAAGGGCGATCCACTAATGCCGTTAGCTATATTTAAAGACCGGAACTTCAGCGTTGGCAGTGCGGCTATTGTAACTGTGGGTGTTACAACAACCGCGATGAGTTTACCGTACATGTTCTTTTTGCAACTGGTGCACAAACTCACACCAAGCCAGTCAGCATTGATGATGTTACCGATGGCGATTTTGTCAATAATTTTGGCCAGACCAGTTGGCAAGCTTGTAGACAAACGAGATAGCAGATTCCTCGCGACAGCCGGACTCGGACTATATGCATTGAGCATACTGTTCTACATTCCACTCATGAATCCAGATATAGCAATCCTGTGGCTTCTCGTTCCTAGTTTTTCCTTAGGGGTAGCTAACGCTATGATCTGGGGACCTCTCGCCTCTGTGACTATGTTTAGTCTTGACACTAATTTGGCGGGTGCAGGGTCGGGTATTTATAACACTAGTAGGCAGGTCGGGGCTGTTTTAGGGTCTGCTTCGATGGCAATGATAATGCAGTCGAGACTGACGAAGGCATTCGGCGACAACATTCCAATTGCAGATGAAACAGGTTCCATTCCACAGGCAAAAGCAGAACTTTACGGTAACGCGATGGCAGAATCATTGATTATGCCAATGATTGTGCTATTGCTTGGTGCCATAATAACCCTGTTTTTCGCTCCGAGACCTAAAACCGATCAATCTCAAGAAGCTGTTAGTCAGCGGTAGAGGCTAACCTTAAAACATGTCTAAAACGGGTGGGTATGAGTGCGCTGAATGTGGGTGGAGAGCCTTAAAATGGGTCGGTAGATGTGGTGAGTGTCAGTCTTGGGGAACCGTAGTTGAAGCGGGGAAAAAACCTAGAGGTATCGGTAAAAACACGGTCGCTTTTAAGCCTGTAGGTGATTCCATTGCTAGACCAATAACTGAAATAGCAAGTGATTCCGTTAGACACTTTTCAACCGGTATCTCAGAGCTTGATAGGGTGCTAGGCGGCGGCTTAGTGCCTGGCGCGGCAATTCTTTTTTCTGGAGAACCGGGAGTTGGCAAATCAACTCTTTTGCTTTCTGCAGCAGCAGAGATAGCTTCTCGCGGGTCACGGGTGCTCTACTCCAGTGGCGAGGAATCTACTGGTCAGGTGCGCATGCGCGCTGAGCGCACTGGAGCACTTGAAAGCAACCTATATCTAGCAGCTGAGACAGATCTGGGTGCACTGCTCGGGCAAATTGAAGAGACCAAACCCGATCTTGTCGTTGTCGACTCGATTCAAACTCTTTCTAGTGATGCTATTGAAGGCATAGCCGGCGGACCAGCTCAAGTACGAGAAGCTGCGGCAACACTAATTCGAATTGCAAAAGAACAATCGCTGCCAATCATAATGGTGGGTCACGTTACGAAAGATGGTAACGTCGCAGGGCCTAGAGTGCTTGAACATCTAGTAGATGTGGTTTGTCACTTCGAGGGAGATCGGGACACTTCTTTGAGATTCCTGCGCACTTTAAAGAACAGATTTGGTCCGATTGACGAGGTGGGCTGTTTTGAGATGCTCGGTAACGGTATTGCTGAGGTTCCCGACCCTAGTGCACTCTTTCTTAGCGGATCGGCAACATTAGCTAGTGGGGTTTGTTCTACCGTTACGCTCGAAGGTCGTCGCGCTCTACCAGCAGAAGTTCAAGCCCTCGTCTCGCAAAGTTCAACCCCACATCCAAGACGTGTTACTAGTGGCGTTGATGGAGCTAGAGTTGCGATGATATTAGCGGTTTTAGAAAAACATTTGGGGGAAGTTTTTAGCAATCAAGACGTGTATGTGTCAACGGTTAGAGGGGCAAAGTTGCACGAACCAGCAGCCGATTTGGCAATAGCTCTTGCCATTCTCTCTTCAGCTAAAGATCTGGCACTGCCAAAAAATTCAGTAGCCTTTGGAGAGATTAGTTTGGCAGGGGAGATTAGACCGGTTACACAAGGAGAACAAAGAAAATCAGAAGCGGGAAGACTCGGGCTAAATCGCGTCATCGATTCGTCTCTCAGCAGCATCTCGCAACTTACTAAGCTGTTTCAGAGAAGCTTTTAAATGTCTTAATGCTAGTGCAGACTCCCATTAAATATCCGGGTAGAATAGAGGATCGTGAGCGAAGAAACTGTAGATGTAGTTCTTATTGGTGGCGGCATAATGAGCGCCACTCTCGGCAAGCTTTTAAAGCAAGTGCAACCTGATTGGTCTATCACCATGTATGAACGCATGGGCACGGTGGCTGATGAAAGCACAAATGCTTGGAACAACGCGGGCACAGGGCATGCAGCGCTCTGTGAACTCAACTATATGCCAGAGGGTAAAAACGGTGAGCTTTCCCCAGATAAAGCCATTCAAATTAATGAACAGTTTCAGTTAAGTCGGGAATGGTGGTCCTCATTAGTTAAAGACGGCACGTTTAAAGACCCGAAGAGTTTTATTCATGCAACTCCTCACATGACTTTTGTGCAGGGAGAAAAAAATGTTGCTTTTTTGAAACGTCGTCACGAGGTGTTAAAAAAAGAACCGCTTTTTGCTGAGATGGAATTCAGCGACGACCCTGAAATCATTGCCCAGTGGGCTCCTCTTTTGGTTGACAGACGCGCCAAAGATGAGGTTTTCGCCGCAACACGTTCAACTCACGGAACAGACGTTGATTTTGGATCAGTTACTAGACAGCTCATTGACTCTCTCGTGGCTGATGGCATGAAGTTGCGCAAAAACCATCAAGTTGAAGATTTGACGCGTGATAAAGATGGCACGTGGAGAGTTAAAGTGCGTAACAGGAACGGCTATCAGAGCCATCAGGTTAAGGCACGTTTTGTTTTTGTCGGAGCTGGAGGGGGTGCCCTAAACCTTCTTCAAAAGTCTGCAATTCCTGAGATCAAGGGTTTTGGTGGATTTCCAATCAGTGGCGAGTTTTTGCGCTGTGACAACCCCAAAGTGGTTGCGGCCCACAAAGCAAAAGTTTACGGAAAAGCGGCGGTGGGTGCACCCCCCATGTCAGTTCCGCACCTAGACACCCGCGTGGTTGACGGTCAAGAAAGCTTGCTCTTTGGCCCGTACGCAGGATTCTCACCTAAATATCTTAAAAAGGGATCGTGGTGGGATTTACCAGGATCTATTCGTTGGCACAACCTCATGCCGATGATAAGGGTGGGTTTAAGCGAGATGTCGTTGGTTAAATATTTAATTACCGAAGTTCTCGCCGGCCGTAATAAACGCTTGGCTGCTCTTCGCCAATTTATGCCAAACGCCAAAAGTAGCGACTGGCGTCTGATAACAGCAGGCCAGCGAGTTCAGGTAATGAAAAAAGATGAACAAAAAGGTGGCATTTTACAGTTTGGTACTGAAATTATCACCGGAGCTGATGGAACAATCTCAGGGCTTTTAGGAGCATCACCAGGAGCGTCCACAGCAGTGCACGCAATGCTAGATGTAATGAATCGTTGTTTTCCAGAAAAATTTCAAAATGAATGGAAAAAAACAATTGTTGAACTGGTTCCCTCTTTTGGTCAGAATTTAAACGCAGACGCGGTCGCCGCAAAAGCGTCACTTGCTTCAACAGCCGAATCTTTAAAGATTTAAGTACCTAAGAGTTTCTCTAGAAAGTCTGCTGTTTCTTCCCAGCCGGTTACGGCATGACATGGAACCCCAGCAACTTTAACAGGATAGTCATTACCATCTTCGTCTAGACGGTCGCCAATGAAGAGCATGTTTTCAAAAGGGATACCGGTTTGCTTTTGAAGCTTACGCATACCATAAGCTTTATCAATCCCTTTTCTCGTAACATCGATGGAGGTTGAACCGCCACTTCTAACCTCAAGATTTGGCAATCTTTTTTGCACTGCTTCGCGTAACCAATTCTTTTTTTTGCCGCTAGGATCCCAAATTTCTTTGGCTTCAACAGGAGCTCGCTGCCCCAAAGCTGAAAAAGTTATCTGGGAGCCCCTATCTTCTATGATCTGGCCCCAAGTAAGCGGCTCCCACAACCCCAATTTTTGGGCTTCTTGTTCAAGTGCTTGCGCAGCAGTGGAACGTTCTTCAAATGTCAGGTTTTCTTCATACCTGGCCACCCATTTAGAGTCTTCTCTTTGATAAAACCTAGTTCCACAAGTGGGGAGTAGATGCAACTTTTGTAGAACAGCTTCAGGGTTAGATAAATCCTGTTTGGAAAGAGCAAGCGATGTCAACGGGTTCAGAAGTTGCGATTCAAACTGTTCGAAATTACCGCCCGAAATGACTGCCACTTCGGTTCTCTCCAATAGCTCCAACAATAACGTGAGTATGCGGGTGGGAGTCGGAGTTTTAGACGGAGCTAGTGTGTCGTCAAGATCAAAAGCCATCAAGGCAGGAAGATGGGTCATGACTTCGATTCTCGCACAATCAATACTTTTCCTAACTGGTAGTGGCCCATGAGCTGGTTATGAGCTATGAGAGGAGCCTTTAAAAAGTAGCCTATTTCCTTATTGCAGGATGACCGCTTGCAATCGAGATGCGGTTAAAAGCACCGATCAAAATTACGGCCCATTCGATTGCAACGACCTGTTCTTCGGTAAAAAACTCTTTTGCAAATTTGATCGTCATGTCACGATCCTCGGAATGATTAATAGTCGTGAGCGACTCTGCTAACAACAACGCGGTGCGTTCTTCTTCACTATAAATAGTGGCATCTCTCCAAGCGGGTAGCACGTCTAGTTTCAGCTGTGACACACCTTCATTTCTAGCGTATGCCGCATGGATGCTTAAACAAGTCACGCAACCATTTATCTGAGATACGCGGGTGTTTACAAGTTCAATTAGGGCTAGTGAAAGCCCCGCTTCACGCGACGCCTTTTTTGACTCCTCAGAAGCATTAACCATCGCTTTATAAATCTCAGGGTTAGTTTTATCTATATAGGGTCTGCGCACACTCATTTACTTTTCCTCACTAATTTGCTTATCATTACTTTTTCTTCTCTATTAGCAGCGCGAAAAGATCCGCCAGTGGCAACAAAATCTTGACCATTTTTGTCTAGGTATCCTACGTATACAGGGCATAATGGCACAACTGTAATAGAATCACGGATCGCTTCTTCAAGAGACGCATTGACTAATAGGCTCGCAAGCCCGCGTCCACCAAATTCTTCGTTTACTTCGACGTGATAGAAGATGCGACTTTTTTCTTCAGATTCCGAGTTTTTAAAGAATGAACGTCCGACGATTCCTGAATCTTCATAAGAGACTGTGTAAGCCCCTATATCGTCGTCTCGTTTTATAGTGACGGGGGAACCTTTTCTATCTAAATTTTCAGACATTGGAGCTCCTTAAAGCAGGTAGAGATGTCATAGTTTTGAGTTGCTCGTAAATTTTGCCCTCATTGGAACTCTAACGTGTTCTTAGGTTTATGTATTCCCACTCAATTAGGTGATCAGAAGAAAAGCGGGAACTGCATAGCCCGCAGGACAGCTTGCGGGTTGGTCGTTTGAACCTTTCATGTTCGTGTCCATTAGAGCAGGTTCCCCTCCAGGGCGCATCAACTAACATTTTAATGTTTGTAGTGCGACCCCCAACATAACCAATTTGTTTAGCAATCTGTTTCCACAACGGTCCGTGCCCAGCTTTAGGCCCGGCAAGGGCATGAGCTATTTCATGCAACACTATTTGCTGAACATCTTCTGGGCTGGCATGTGCGGCAAAGTGCCGTGATATCGTGATTAGTTTTTTCTGGTAGTTGCAAAGCCCTGCACGTCGCACCGCTCTATCAAAGCCGAAAGACCAGCTGGAGCCCAAATAAGTGTAAACCAACTCTTGAGAGAGTACCTTATGCATATTGAGACGTTGCGAAGTGCTTGTGTTTGTAGCTGTCATTACTTGAAAAGGTTGTCGGGTGGAGTGGGGGAGGCAACGGCATTTTCATCAAATACAGGCTTGCTTCCAGCGATGAATTGCTTCAGCTCTTCTGCCTGTAACACTTTTGATGGGTGGGGTCCGTTAGCCGCAACACGATTTAATATTCGCTGCCAATTTTTGTTTGGTTGTTTTAAAAGTTTTGGTTCTGAAGCTATCAAAACTACATTCCCAAATCTTTTCCCTTTTAAAGTCTGTGCGTCACTTGCTGCAGCTACTTTATTAAACAAAAGCTGCAAGGTCGCCATCTGTCTGCGCACAAAAGCATGGCCCTGCCCGTCAGCTGTGTTAACCAAAACCAGTGATTCACTGTGCAAAAAGGGAAGCAATTTTTCATAAAACTGCACAGTCGTCAGGTGAGCAGGTGTAGTAGATCCGGAGAAAACATCAACAACTATCACATCTAAATTTCCATGCATTCCGCTTGGCAAAGACGACAGTTTTTCTCTTGCATCACCTCTACGCACTCTAATTTTAGATCTCTTCGGTAATGGCGCAATTTGTCGAACATAATCGATGAGTTTGTCATCTATTTCAACGATATTTTGCGATGATCCGGGTCTTGTAGCCTCTATGTACCTTGGGAGTGTGTATGCACCTCCGCCGAGGTGTAGCGCCGAAATTGGTTTTCCGGGGATGGCCACTTCATCAATAGCGCTTCCCATACGTCTGATATATTCAAAAAACAGATTTGAGGGGTCTTCTAAATTAACATGTGACTGCGGAGTTCCATCAACCAAAAGTTGAATTGAACCAGAAATGAAAGTGTCTTGAATAATCAGCGCTTCACGTCCGAGTGAAGTGGTGCAGGGCGACCAGGTAGTCATTTAGGCGCCGCCGAGGTTCAACTCAGTAACTTTAGTCTTAATATCGGCGTTTGACGGCTCAACTTGAAATGAGTGATCAGAATAAACAATTACTGGAATTTTTGTACTCCCTGAGATTTCTTGTGCAACCTGAATGGCTGCCGCATCTTTGACCAAATCTACGTAAGTGTATTGCACTCCGAGCCGATCGAACATGATTTTTACTCGTCTGCAGTCAGCACACCAGTCTGCTCCGAACATAATGGTCTTTTTCGTATCACCCATGCTTAAGAGTCTAGAACAGCATTAGATTTTCATTAGAAGAATTACATTTATAACAATCACATTGCGTGACGTCCGGCTACTTGAACGGGCAAACTTTCTTTAAACAAGAAAATTCTTGAAAATAGGAGCGCAAGCACAACGCCCAATGTGGCCCCAGAAACGGTGTCAGAGAGCCAGTGAACTTGGAGCGCGGTCCTGCTCCACATCATGATTAGTATGTAGCCAGATCCCAGTATCACCGCTACCAGCTTTACTGGGTTTTCAACTTTATTATTTGCGTAGATAAAACAAACTAACAAAGTGGCTATCGCGCCTGCGCCTAGAGAATGGCCTGAGGGGAAAGAAGTTTCGGTCTCTATGATGAGCATTTCTGCGGGTCGGGGCCGATCAACAATAATTTTGATGACTTTTGAAGCAACTAAAACTGAAATCATGGTCACAGCCAGTGTTGTTGCGTGAGCCCATTTTCGCATCAAAAGCAATAATCCCAAGATCAAAGCAGAAACTACAGCCATACCCTTCGTGCTTCCAAGAACGTGGAAAAAATGAGAAATGGAAAAAAGAAGTGAATCTTGGTTGACTCCGACTATGTCATGCCACCATTGATCTATGGGCAGGGGAGCCACACTCACAAAACCAAACCAAATGGCACCGGTTAAAGGGAATAAAAAAAGTATGCC
>DATJCC010000118.1:0-11612 GCA_035514995.1 Microbacteriaceae bacterium | reverse complement strand
AGATGCACGACCCCGAGCTGCATGAACCCCAGCTCCTTGATGCATCCGCTCCTGACGAATCAGCAAGAGCCGCTGACAAGATAAGAAATGCAGATGATTCGGGTACCAACACCAAACCTTATGACAGGGCTGAGCAGGAGCTGATTCTTAAAAAAGCTCAACAACAGTTACAAGAATTAGGTCGCATAAACCCGTTAGCGCTTGAAGAGTTTGCGGCGCTTGAAAAGAGACACGCGTTTTTGACAGAGCAACTGCAAGATCTACAAAACACAAAAAAAGACCTGCTTTCAATCATCGCCGATATTGATGAAAAGATGGAAGGGATTTTTGAGGCCGCCTTTAACGATACTAAGCGCGCTTTTGAGACGGTTTTTCCTATTCTCTTTCCGGGTGGATCCGGCGATATCTTTCTCACGGACCCTGACAATATGCTCACAACCGGTATCGAGGTTTCTGTGCGCCCAGCCGGCAAAAAGATCGAAAGGTTGTCGCTTTTATCTGGAGGTGAAAGATCGTTAGCGGCTGTTGCTTGGCTTATCGCAATTTTTAAAGCAAGACCGAGCCCTTTTTACATTATGGATGAGGTTGAAGCCGCTCTTGACGATGCTAATCTTGGTCGTCTTTTGCAGGTCTTTGAGGAGCTTCGTGAAACTTCGCAATTGATAATAATAACCCACCAAAAAAGAACCATGGAGATCGCCGATGCTCTATATGGGGTGTCTATGCGTGGGGATGGGATCTCAGTTGTGGTTGGACAACGAGTGGCACGCGAAGAACCAGTCAGTATCTAAACATGCAACATCTTGCATACAAAGCATACAAGTAGGATAGGGGTATGTCAGAAACATCTAAATCATGGTCTTTAGGTAGGGCTTTTTCCAACATTTTTGGTAGCGCAACAAAGTTCGAAGAAATCACAGATGAAACTTGGGAAGATCTCGAAGCTGCGTTGATAACCGCAGATTTTGGGCCAGATATTACCGACTCTGTGATAGATCAGCTACGCAAAGATGTTGATAGGTTGAGCATCACAGATGCAGCCGAATTACGCTCAATGCTCCGTGACGCACTCGAAGAAAGACTGGCGGCTTTTGACCCGACGCTTTCGCTGAAAGAGCGACCGGCTGTGATTCTTGTTGTAGGCGTAAACGGTGTCGGTAAAACCACAAGCATAGGCAAACTCGCAAACTATCTAAAAAAGTTTGACAAAAAGGTACTTCTTGGAGCAGCAGACACTTTTCGTGCGGCGGCTGTAGAGCAGTTGAGCACATGGGCCACTCGCGCAGGGGTAGACATTGTTAAACCTGAAAAGCAGGGGCAAGATCCAGCGTCTGTAGCATTCCAAACCGTGCAGAAAGCCATAAATGACTCGTATGACATGGTTTTGATTGACACAGCAGGCAGACTACAAACCAAAAATGCGCTTATGGATGAGTTAGGTAAAATTCGTCGCGTGATCGAGAAACAGGTGCCAATAGCAGAAGTTTTGCTTGTTCTAGATGCCACGACAGGTCAGAATGGTCTCGCTCAAGCACAGGCATTTTTAGAAGTCGCTGGTGTTACAGGCCTCATCTTGACGAAACTTGATGGCTCGGCCAAAGGAGGCTTTGTTCTTTCGGTGCAACAAGAAACAGGACTTGCAATTAAGCTTGTCGGTCAGGGAGAGGGAATCGATGATCTGACCGGTTTTACTCCGCACGCTTTTGCTCGGCAACTAGTCGAGTAGAATTGTAAGCACTATGGCAACTTTTGGAACTCTTTCACAAAGACTCACTGACGCTCTTGCTACGCTTCGCACTAAAGGAAAGCTATCTGCTAGTGATGTAGACAGCACTGTGCGCGAGATCAGACGAGCTCTGTTAGAAGCAGACGTCTCTTTAGATGTGGTTAAATCTTTTACCAGTAAAGTGCGCGAGCGTGCTCTCGCAGATGAGGTTAATCGTGCGTTAAACCCAGCCCAACAGGTAGTGCAGATAGTTAACGAAGAGCTCGTAGCTATTCTTGGTGGCGAGCAGCGCAGACTCCAATTTGCTAAACAACCACCCACTGTGATTATGCTTGCCGGCTTGCAAGGAGCAGGTAAAACCACCCTTGCGGGAAAATTGGCAAAATGGTTGAGAGGTCAGGGGCACACGCCTTTATTGGTTGCTTGTGACTTGCAGCGTCCGAATGCAGTAACTCAGTTGGGGGTCGTTGCCGAACAGGCTGGGGCAGCTATCTATGCTCCTCACCCTGGTAACACGGGTGACGCAGACAGCAAAGTTGTGGGTGATCCGGTTAGGGTCGCTAAAGATGGGGTTGCTGAGGCTAAAGCAAAACACCACGATTTCGTTATCGTTGATACGGCCGGCCGTTTGGGTGTTGATCAGGAGCTGATGAAACAAGCGAGCTCAATTCGTAAGGCGATTAACCCTGACGAGGTGCTGTTTGTTATCGATGCAATGATTGGTCAAGATGCTGTTGAAACAGCAAAAGCGTTCCAAGAAGGTGTTGACTTTACCGGTGTGGTACTCACAAAACTTGATGGCGATGCGCGCGGCGGAGCAGCGCTTTCGATCCGCACAGTCACGGGAAAACCGATTCTTTTTGCTTCAACCGGTGAGGGCCTAGACGACTTTGAGCCTTTCTATCCAGATCGTATGGCGAGCAGGATCCTCGACCTGGGTGACATACTGACCCTGATCGAGCAGGCTCAACAAACTTTTGATGAAGAGGAAGCCCGCAAAGTTGCGGAAAAAATCAAAAAAGACGAGTTCACTCTCGATGACTTTTTGAAGCAACTACAGCAGTTGCGCGGCGCTGGATCAATCAAAAAAATGATGGGTATGCTTCCCGGCATGGGCAAGATGAAAGAGCAACTCGATCAGTTTGATGACCGTGAGATTGTGCGCACTGAAGCGATCATTCAGTCGATGACGCCCGCTGAACGTGAAAACCCAAAAATTCTTAATGGATCGCGCAGACTCCGTATCGCCAAAGGCTCAGGCATGACTGTGACAGACATTAACCAGCTGGTGCAACGCTTCGAACAGGCAGCCAAAATGATGAAAACAGTTGCGCGTGGCGGAGTTCCTCAAGTACCAGGCATGGGGCCGGTTCCGGGCATGGGAAGTCACGGTGGTAAAAAGAGAACCGCTAAAAAGAAGGGTGGGTCTCGTTCAGGCAACCCCGCCAAACGTGCACGCGAAAACGCGGCTTTAGCTGCCGAAGTGAAACCCGCAACGCAGGGCTCCGGTTTTGGGCTCGACAAGAAAACCGATGCGCAAGCTGCGCCAAGCGAAGAGGAACTCACCAAAATTGCGAGCATGCTGAAGGGCAACAGACTTGGTTAGAAGCGGTGTTGCAGGTGGCTGGTATCCAGTTGGCGAAGACATGCTTGCAAGAGACCTTTCGGTTGAGGTGCCCTTTAATTGGAATGTTCCAGACGGAGATAAAATCCGTGTCTTTGCTCGCGAAGTTAGAGACGCTAAGCTCTCAGCTGAAGCAGCTTCTAAGCTTCCAGCCATCGTTTATTTGCAGGGTGGGCCAGGCGGCAAAGGGGGTAGACCTTTAGCGCGCGATGCTTTTTTGACGGCAGCTCTGAAACGTTTTCGTGTAGTCTTGCCAGACCAACGGGGCACAGGCCGGTCTGCGCCTGTCGTAGGTGATGATTATAAGAAGTTAACGCCTGAAGAATCAGCTCTCAAACTTTCTTGTCTCCGAGCGGACTCAATAATTAAAGACTTCGAGGTGATTCGTGAAGAACACTTCGGTGGCGAAAAATGGTGGACAATCGGTCAGAGCTACGGTGGTTTTTTGACACTCCACTACCTGTCAGTTGCGCCCGAAGCTATTGTCGCATCAGCGATAACTGGTGGTATACCAAGCATTGAGCCCGACCCCGAAGAGGTTTATCTAGCCACTTTTTCTCGTGTGCGCGAAAAGAATAAACAATTTTTTGTGAGATTCCCACACCTTCGCAGTAGAGTTGATGAAATTGCAGACATACTTCAAAAAAATGAGGTGTATCTGCCCGATGGCGATCGTTTAACTGTGCGTCGCTTTCAAACTTTAGGGCTCGCACTTGGCATGTCAAATGGTTTCGACCGAATTCACTGGCTGCTCGATGAAGCTTTTGCTGATGAAGAAGAGAGCCTGCTAAGCGACACCTTCCTTGCGGAGGTTGGAGCCATAACATCTTATGCGACAAATCCGTTATTCATGGTTCTGCAGGAAAGTATTTATGGCGCCGGGCCCACGCAGTGGTCTGCTACTCGTGAACTTCAAAAAAATCCAGATTTTAGTGAAGATGCTAGGCCTTTGCTTTTCACTGGAGAGATGGCATTTGAATGGATGGCTGATGAGATACGAGCGCTAAAACCATTTGCTCCAGGCTGGAAAAAACTGGTTGAACAAGAGTGGCCCATTAACCTTTACGACCGCGATAAGCTAGCTGCTAACGAAGTGCCGGTCGAGGCTGTCATCTACTTCGATGACATGTATGTTGATGCTGAGCTTTCGCTGAGCACCGCAAAGAGAGTCAAAAACCTTAATGCGTGGGTTACAAACGAGTATGAACACGACGGCATCAGGGTCGGCAAAGTGGTAGAAAAACTGTTTCATAACCTAGAAATCAGATTGAATAATGTGCATTAGTCACAAAATGCCTGATCAGTACATAATTTTGTAAATTCTAGGTTTTGTGGCAAAATTGTACGAGTGCGCCTTAAAGAGTGTGCAAACAAAAATTTTATTGATCTGGAGTAATTAATGGCTGTTAAAATTCGCCTAAAGCGCATGGGCAAGATCCGCGCACCTTTCTATCGCATTGTTGTAGCTGATTCACGCACTAAGCGTGATGGCCGTGCAATCGAAGAAATTGGTAAGTACCACCCAACTGAAGAGCCTTCATTTATTGAAGTTAACTCAGAGCGCGCGCAATACTGGTTAAGTGTTGGTGCACAGCCAACAGAGCAGGTTACCGCACTATTGAAGCTCACTGGTGACTGGGCAAAATTCAAAGGCGAAGGCGACACAGAGTCGAAAGTTAAGCAGGCAGAACCAAAAGAGGTTTTTGAAGCTGACACAAACAAAAAACCTGTCTTGCAGCCGAAGGCAGAAAAGCCAGCCGAAAAGACTGAAGAAAAAGCGGCTGAAGAAGCACCTGCTGAAGAGGCACCAGCCGAAGCTGCTGCCGAAGAGAGCGCGGAGTAAGCGTTGTCTGAATTGGCCTTAGACGCTGTTCTTTTGCACCTGGTGAAGGGAATAGTCGATGAGCCTGACAACGTGCAGGTAGATTCAAGATCCACCGCTAGGGGCACGACCCTTGAGGTGCGTGTTGACCCAAACGATCTCGGTCGAGTGATTGGCCGTAACGGTAAAACAGCCCAGGCTTTACGCACTGTGATTGGTGCATTAGCTCGTGATGAGCGTGTGCGAATCGATGTCGTTGACACCGACGGTGAGCGCTAAAGCGTGGCAACTGACAAAAGTAGTGCGAAGGCTCCTCGACCCAATATTGGGGAGGGGAGCCTTCGCGTTGCAAGGTTAACCAAACCACACGGGTTAAAAGGCGGTCTTAAAGTCGAGCTCTATACCGACAACCCTGATCTTAGGTTTGTCGCTGGAGCCGGTTTTTATTTACAGGTGCCAGAAGACTCTCACTGGTTTGGCCAGAAGTTAACTCTCGCCCAGTTGCGCTGGTATAACGGGCAGCCAGTTGCATTCTTTGAAGAGATCCCCGATCGCACAGCTGCCGAAGGGATTGTCAGAGCGATTTTGTGGATCGATGAAGAAGCAGTTGCAAGTGGTGTTGAAGATAACGCGTGGTATGACCAGCAGCTTATTGGTATGGCTGTTAAGCGTAATGGAAAACAAATCGGAACCGTTGTTGAAGTGCAGCACATGCCCTCACAAGATCTGTTGGTTGTTGATGTTGCAAGCGAAAAGGTGCTTGTACCTTTCGTTAAAGAGATAGTTCCCGAAGTCGATCTTGAAAAACGTGAGGTTACAGTAACTCCACCGGCTGGTCTTTTTGAAGAAGAGCAGTAAATTTAATGAAGTTTGACATTGTCACGATTTTTCCCCAATACTTCGATGCGCTGGAGCTGTCGCTTCTTGGAAAAGCGAGCGCCAGAGGTGTTCTAAAGTTTCAAGTGCATGACTTGCGCGATGCTACAACAGACAAACATCGCACGGTTGATGGAACACCTGCGGGCGGCGGTGCTGGAATGGTAATGAAGCCCGAACCTTGGGGGTCTGTGTTAGATGAGACGCTTGCCGGGGCAGAGGATCCGCTCATAATATTTCCTTCACCCGCGGGAGAAGTTTTCACCCAGAATATGGCGCGGGAGCTTTCAAAAGAAAAGCATATAGTTTTCGGTTGCGGTCGGTACGAAGGAATAGACCAGCGAGTGTTCGAAGACGCTAGTTCACGAGCAAGAGTGAAGCTCGTAAGCATGGGTGATTATATTTTAAACGGTGGAGAGGTTGCCACCCTCGCCATGATCGAGGCTATTGCAAGACTGGTGCCGGGTGTTGTCGGTAACCCCGAAAGCTTAGTTGAAGAGTCACATGAAGATGGGTTGCTCGAATATCCGGTATACACGGCACCTGCAACGTGGCGCGGACTCAACATACCTGAAGTGTTGTTGAGCGGCAATCACGCGCTCATAAATAAGTGGCGCAGGGAGCAACAGCTTGAAAGAACCGCTCGGTTAAGGCCAGATCTGTTGCAGGCAGAAACTGAACAGGCCAACGGCGAGTAAAGCCGATTAACATATGCTCAAGAATTTGTGACATAATAGACGTTTGTGTCCGGTGCCATACTGCCGCGAGGGTGAGCGCCAACCGTACACACTTTCTTTCCAAACTTTAAGTACGCTATCCGACTTGCGGCGGGTGCAGAGAGATCATCATGCAGAAGCTTGATTTTATAGACAATACGTCACTAAAGAGTGACATTCCAGACTTCCGTGCCGGCGACACTGTCAAAGTGCACGTAAATATTATTGAGGGCAGCCGCTCTCGTGTACAGATTTTTCAGGGAGTTGTTCTTGCACGCCAGGGAGATGGTGTGCGCGAAACATTCACTGTGCGTAAGATTAGCTTTCAGGTTGGCGTTGAGCGTAAATTCCCAGTGCACTCACCCGCTATCGACAAAATCGAAGTTGTAACACGCGGTACAGTGCGGCGTGCGAAACTATACTACTTGCGCGGTCTAACCGGTAAGAAAGCGAAAATTAAAGAGAAACGCGAATTCTAAAGCGAGATCTCTAAACTATAATTTTAAAACCCCGACCTCCTCTCTCAGAGAAAAAGGTCGGGGTTTTTTATCGTCAATAGTGAGTCTGATACAGCTAAGTGTGATCGGCACACGATACTCTTTTAATATAAATTAAGGAAGAGAAATAGATGGCTAAACACTCAAGACCTGCTGGCAAAGGGTTCCTTGTTTTTATTCGTGATCTGCTAGTTATCGTAGTTATAGCCTTTGTGATCTCTTTTGGGCTGAAAACATTTTTAGTGCGTGCTTTTTATATTCCGTCAGGGTCGATGCTTGAAACTTTAAAAGTTGACGATCGCATCCTAGTGAACCAGCTTGTGCCCACCACGATGAGTGTCAATAGGGGCGACATTGTTGTTTTTAAAGATCCGGGTGGGTGGGTGCATCCGCAAGCCTTCCCTGAATCAAGTGGTGTAAAAAGTTTTTTAGAAAAAATTGGACTCGCGGCTGAAGTCACAGATGAATACGTAGTAAAACGAGTAATCGGTGTCGGTGGCGACAACGTGACATGTTGTGATGCCAACGGCCTCGTTGAAGTAAACGAAGTGCCCATCAGGGAACCCTACATAAAGCTACCTGAAGGAGTCACAAAGGTTTCTGAAATGGAATTTGATGTCGAGGTGCCCAAAGGCTCGGTATGGGTTATGGGAGACAACAGATACTCGTCAAAAGACTCCCGCTATAACCAAGACCAACCGGGTCGCGGTTTTGTTTCAGAAGAAGAAATTGTCGGGCGTGCAGTCATAATCAACTGGCCGTTATCGCACATCGAAATTTTAGGTAACCACCCCGAAGTGTTTGCAGGTATTGAAGACAGGTAATGCGCCCTTTAAAACCAGACCCTGCTAAAGACCCAACCCTTGATCTTGAGCGAGAGCTCATGAGCACCCATCGAGTGAAACAAATAATAGGGGTTGACGAGGCCGGGCGAGGGGCCATAGCAGGCCCTGCAGCGGTCGGGGTGCACGTGTTTACTGTTTCTTGCCCCGAGTTTCCGCAAGGGTTACGGGACTCCAAAATGTTGAGTGAAAAACGTCGAGAATTACTTCTGCCTGCGGTAGAAGAGTGGGGCAACGGCGCAGTAGGGTTTGCAGAGCCTGAAGAAATCGACCAACACGGCATCACCCAAATGCTTGCTCAAGCCGCACGTAGAGCACTGCTGAAGCTTCATAAAGCTGGTATTGATGTCACAGACTCCGTTATCTTATTGGATGGCTCACACGACTGGCTAAGCCCCGCGCTTAAAACACCACTGCGTGTCGAAACGCGGGTGAGTGCAGACAGGCTTCACGCGAGCGTCGCTGCAGCATCCATGCGGGCAAAAGTAACAAGAGACCGAGTCATGATAAAGTCAGCAACAAAACACCCGGCCTTCGGCTGGGAAAGCAATAAAGGCTACGGTTCTGCAACACACTATGAGTCGATTCGCAATAACGGGTTAACCGATTTGCACCGTAAAACGTGGATCAAATGAAAACGTGGATCAAATGAGCGGCTCAAGCCCGCACCCAAATCCGCACTCAAAACTGAGGGCTTTCTGACGGTAGGCTTAGTAGGGTGAATCTCAACAGTTTAAGAAACGCTCCCATCGGGGTGTTTGACTCGGGTGTTGGAGGGCTGACGGTAGCCCGTGCAATACGCGACCAGCTACCAAACGAATCAATTGTTTATGCGGCAGACACCCGTAACACACCCTACGGGCCGAAACCCATCGCCGAGGTGCGCCAACACGCTCTAGAGGTGCTTGACGGGCTAGTTGCTCAAGGAGTTAAAATGCTGGTCATTGCCTGCAATACTGCTTCAGCAGCAGTATTGCGCGATTCGCACGAACGCTACAGTGTGCCGGTAGTTGAGGTTATCGCCCCAACAGTGAGAAACGCAGCCGCAATCACCCGAAATGGTAAAGTCGGGTTAATTGGCACATCGGGAACAATCAAGTCAAAAGTGTACGATGACATGTTTAGCCTGCGGCCTGAAATAACGCTGTCAACAAAAGCGTGCCCCAGATTTGTAGAACTAGTCGAAGCGGGTAAAACCTCGGGAGCAGAGGTGCTAGAGGTAGCGGAAGATTACCTGGCGTCATTAATTGCAGAAGATATCGACACGCTAGTGCTTGGTTGCACCCACTACCCATTCTTGCGTGGTGCATTGAGGCAGGTAGTGGGACCCAATGTGGCTCTTGTTTCAAGTGATATAGAAACAGCCAACCGTGTCTACCAAGTGCTCACAGAGCACAACCTACTGCGAGATGCGGACTTGGGAGAACCAGAGATCCGATACGAAACAACTGGAGCGGGCACAAACGAGTTTGTAAGCCTTGCAAAGAGAATGCTCGGAATCGGAATCGATGAAGTTACTCAGCTAAACACAGGCTCTATACCCACCCAACACTCTCCAACTACACCTACACCGGAACGCCGTTAAAAACTTCAAAACCTACCCGACAATAATTAAGGATGCAAACAGATATGAGCCAAAACGATAAAGTGCACAACAAAAGAAGTGACGGACGCAGCGCAAAAGAGCTACGACCCGTAAAAATAGAACGTGGTTGGAGCGCGCACGCCGAGGGAAGCGCGCTAATTTCTTTTGGCGAAACAAAAGTGTTGTGCACGGCATCATTTACAAACGGCGTGCCCAGATGGCTTAAAGGAAAAGGAACGGGGTGGGTGACAGCTGAATATTCGATGCTTCCAAGAGCTACGCACGACCGCTCAGACCGCGAAGCTGTCAAAGGTAAAATTGGTGGCAGAACCCACGAAATATCGCGCCTAATCGGTCGCTCTTTAAGGGCAATAATCGATACCAAAAAACTTGGTGAAAACACGATTGTTATTGACTGTGACGTGCTTCAAGCAGATGGTGGAACTCGCACTGCCGCAATCACCGGTGCATATATTGCGTTAGCCGATGCCGTTGCATGGGGTAGAGAAAAAGGATTCATAGCAAAAAAGGCCGAAGTGCTAAAAGACAGCGTCGCGGCGGTTTCTGTAGGAATTGTCGATAATGAAGCGATGCTAGACCTAGCGTATGTTGAAGATGTTCGCGCCGACACTGATATGAACGTGGTTGTTACTGGTGGCGGTGATTTTATTGAAGTGCAGGGGACAGCTGAAGGTAAACCATTCACACGGGCAGAGTTTGATCAGCTGCTAAATGTAGCCGTTGCCGGCACAAAAGAACTCTCCAGCATTCAAGCTATGACTTTAATCGAAGATTTGGCATGAAAAAGGTAGTTCTTGCTTCTCACAACCCCGGCAAACTAGAGGAGCTCAAGCGAATTCTTGAGGGCCAAATCGAAGGTATTGAGCTTATCGGATACGATGGCCCCGAACCGGTTGAGAACGGAACTTCTTTTGCTGAAAATGCCCTACTTAAGGCACGTGCTGCTGCTCTTCATACGGGTCTTCCCGCAGTCGCCGATGATTCAGGTATCTCTGTTGATATTCTCGGGGGTAGCCCGGGAATATTCTCTGCCAGATGGGCAGGGAAGGCCCGCTCAGACACGGCAAATCTGAACCTATTGTTAGAGCAACTGGCTGATATCGGTAAAGAACACAGGCAGGCTGCATTCATCTGCGCCGCAGCGTTGGTTGTGCCAGGAATAAATCTTGCAAAAGATACGTCTAGTGCAGAGGTATCAAAGTTAGGGGTTTGGCCTGGAGAGATACTTTCTGAGCCACGAGGAACTCAAGGTTTCGGGTATGACCCGATATTCAAACCAAAAGGCTTTGACAGGTCTGCGGCAGAGTTAAGCTCAGCAGAAAAAGACGCTCATTCGCATCGCCGACAAGCTTTTTTAGCTCTCATCCCAGAGCTTGAAGGTCTTGCAAAAGCTTAGAATTTCAAACTTCGCAATTCAAAATATTCATTAAAGCCTTACAACATGATCTGTTGTAGAGCTAACAGGTATACTGCGTTTTTGATAGAAAAATTGTGTCTCACAACACTTACTTTTTATTTTCTTCATCCACTACGGCTACGCTCAATAGAGATTAATTATTATGCAAAATGCGAAGGGACGCCAAAATGTATATGTTTTTCAGATTGCTGAGTGTGATAATTCGTCAGAGACGTAAGCAAAGATTAAACATTTGGGATACATCGCGAACCCCATTTAGGGTGCTTCCAAGCGATCTAGACTTGCTAGGTCACATGAACAACAGTAAATATTTGTCACTAATGGATCTTGGTCGCATGGATCTGATGATCCGCTCTGGCTATGCGAAAAAAATGCAGGGATTGGGCTGGTATCCAGTCGTTGCGGCTCAAACAATCAGCTATAGAAGATCTCTAAATCCTTGGGTGAAGTTCGATCTATATTCTAAAGTTCTCGGTTTCAGCGACA
>DATJCC010000117.1:0-20747 GCA_035514995.1 Microbacteriaceae bacterium | reverse complement strand
ACAACTCGCGTCGCCTAGCTATTCTGTGCGCCGCTACCGTCTTGTGCGGTGAACTATCGCTCATGGCTGCGCAAACAAACCCTGGTGAACTCATGGCAGCTCATGTCAAATTTGAAAGAGAGAAAAAATGAAGATCGGAATCCACGATATAGCGGCAGCTACTGGTAGCCTCGTCCTCGATCTTTCTGAGCTGGCAGAACATAAAAGTGTGGATCTTGCGAAGTTTCAAAAAGGCCTTGGCCAGTATGAGATGAGCGTAACTTCTTCTGACGAAGACATTGTGACCTTGGCTGCAACTGCAGCGAAACAAATTATTGACCGCCATGGTGCAGATAACATTAGAACAATTTTATTCGCGACTGAATCAGGCGTAGACCAGTCCAAGGCAGCTGGTGTATTTATGCATGGCCTATTGGGATTGCCCGGTAACTGCCGCATTGTAGAGCTCAAAGAAGCGTGTTATTCTGCCACAGCGGCGCTTCAATTTGCTGCCGGAATTATTGCTCGCAAACCCCACGAAAGGGTTCTTGTTATTGCTAGTGATACGGCAAGGTATGAACTTGATAGCGGTGGCGAGCCAACACAGGGCAGTGGCGCAATAGCTATGCTGGTTTCAAAAGATCCAGCCATATACGAGTTTGAAGATGCCTCAGGTCTTTGGTCAGCAGATGTTATGGACTTTTGGCGACCGAACGACAGATCAACAGCTCTCGTAGATGGCCACTATTCGATGCAGGTATATCTTGACAGTTTAGAACACGCTTGGGAAGATTTTTTACAAAACGGCGGAGCCAATTTCGAAGATATCCACACAATTTGTTACCACCAGCCTTTTACAAAAATGGCGATAAAAGCTCACACTAAATTAGCTGAAATATGTGAGATTGAAAATGTCGAAGACACGCTTACAAGTCTTGAACCTACATTGATTTACAATCGACGTTTAGGAAATAGCTATACAGCTTCAGTTTTCTTCGCGTTTCTTTCTCTTTTAGATAACTCAGATGATCTTACTGACGAAAGAATTGCACTATTCAGCTACGGTTCGGGGGCAGTTGCAGAGATCTTTACAGGACTAGTTGTGCAAGGTTATGAGAAACATTTGCGCAAAGAAGAAAATCAAAAGATGCTTGATTCACGCAAACACATTAAATACGAGGAATACCGTAAGCGACACATTGATTTTGACCGAGTTGGAGATTTTGTAAACGCTGAAGAAACTCCTGGCAAATATCGCTACGCAGGTGTTTTTAATAGTGAAAGAACTTATCGTAAAAAATGATGAACATTTTTCACTAAAGCGCTTAGGGGACTTGCCCTATATAGGCGATCTCACCATCGCTTGACAACCCAGAACCATCGCGTTTACCCAGCTCTTCAGGTAGTTCGCGTCTTTTCTTATCACTACCAACGGCCACTGCTTCACCGTCACCCACCCAAGCTGAAAATAGTCGATCTTCACCCTTTAATAAACGGTGTGATCTGACTCCTCCCGTAGCCCTCCCCTTGGCTGGAAATTCAGAAAATTCGCTTATCTTAACGCTTGGTAGATCGATACCCGGTAGCGCAAGGTCAGATGATGCAACAGTAATCACTCTTGTTTTATCGCTTGGCTTGATGCAAGTGCCGAAAATTACTTCAGAATTATCTTTAATTGCCATACCGGCCATTCCCGAAGCTGCCCGTCCCTGAGGTCGCACAGAGCTACAAGAGAAATGTAGTAGCTGCGTGTCAGATGAAATTAATACAAATTGAGCGTCATCAGAAGCCTCTGAAACAGAGATTATCTCATCTCCATCCTTTACATTCATGATCTCAAAAGACTCTCTTTGGGGCAGATCTTCTAAGACCACTCTCTTAACAACACCTTTTTTCGTTATCAGCCCAAGTGGTTTACTGCCTTCAAATGTTGTTAAACCAACAATCTTGTTTTTACCTACTTCTGTACTTAAATATGCACTGAGCGGAACACCGGCTTTAAAAGAAACACTCGTTTCAGGCACAACTGGAAGGTCTATCGAAGTAAATCTGATAACAGTTCCGTCGGACAGTAAGGCTCCGATCTCAGCTCTTGAAGTGGTTGTGACTTCAGACTTTATGACACCATGGTAATTTACTTTTTTCGAAGGTTTCGGTCTCGTCGTGGTTGATTCATTACCGGTTAAATCAATTCTAAGTGCAACCCCCGTCTGAGACAGAAGCACCCTGCAGGGAACGTCTGCGATTTCTAAGGCTGGTTTTTCTGTGCTTTTGGCTGATCCCGCTACGGCACCCATGAGTGTTGTGCGGCGTGGAGTACCAAACTTTTCGGAAACATCTTCAAGTTCTGTTGCAACTACATTGTGTAGTAGCTTTTTGTCCTCAAGGATTGCTTCGAGCTCAGATATTTCAGATAAAAGAGTGTCTTTTTCAGCCTCTAATTCGATACGGGAAAATTTCGTTAGCCTGCGAAGTCTTAACTCCAAAATATAGTCGGTTTGTTGCACAGAAAACTCAAAAGCTTGAATTAGTCTACTGCGCGCCTGTTCGCTATCGTCACTGGCTCTAATGATTTGGATCACAGCATCAATATCAACTATTGCGATTAACATGCCCTCAACAAGGTGCAATCGTTCACGACGTTTAGCCAAACGATATTCGGTTCTTCTTTTAACCACACCAACTCTGTGGTCTAGAAAAACCCGGAGCATTTCTTTAAGACTGAGAGTTCTTGGTTCTCCGTTAACGAGTGCTACAGAGTTGATACTGAATGAATCTTCTAGCGGTGTCGCTTTGTAAAGCTGTTCTAGCACACCCTCAGCTGAGAAGCCTGTTTTTAGAGTAATCACCATGCGCAAACCGTGTTTGCGATCACTTAAATCAACAACGTCGCTAATACCAGAAATCTTTTTGTTTTCGACACCTTGCTTGATTCTGTCGATGATCCGCTCAGGTCCGATCAAATAAGGAAGTTCGGTTACTACAAGTCCAGTTCTTCTAGCGGTAACCTTTTCAATACTCACCTTCGCTCTGGTCTTAAACTGGCCCCTGCCTGAGGTGTATGCATCTTTGATTCCTTCTAAACCTACTATTGTGCCTCCACCAGGAAGATCAGGTGCCGGAATGTGTTGCATTAAATCTTCTATTGATGCATCGGGATTGTAGAGCAGGTGGACAGCTCCTGATACAACTTCCTGCAAATTATGTGGAGCGAGATTGGTAGCCATACCGACAGCAATACCACTTGCACCGTTTACAAGTAAGTTAGGGATTAACGAAGGTAACACCTCAGGTTGCATTAACTGGTTGTCATAGTTAGGCACAAAGTCAACGACATCTTCTTTTAAGCCATCAGTCATTGTGAGGGCAGCACCTGTGAGGCGGGCCTCAGTGTATCTTGAAGCTGCGGGTCCATCGTCTAGCGAGCCAAAGTTTCCATGCCCATCAACAAGCGGTAATCTCATTGAAAAACTCTGGGCTAAACGCACAAGTGCATCATAAATCGAGCTGTCCCCGTGTGGGTGAAGTTTACCCATAACCTCGCCGACGACGCGGGCTGACTTAACATGACCTTTTTCAGGTACCAACCCCATTTCGGTCATCATATAAAGAATTCTTCTTTGCACTGGTTTGAGACCGTCTCGAGCATCAGGAAGAGCCCTGGAATAAATTACAGAATACGCATATTCAAGAAATGAAGATTCCATTTCAGATGATACGTCGATATCTTCAATGCGCTCTTCTGATAAATCGTATTCTGTGCTCAGGGTGATGTCATCAGACACTTGGCAAAGACCTTTCATGAGTTTAAAGCTTCAAAAAGCTTTACGATGGAGATATGTTATCGATAACCGGGGACAACGGTACAAGACTTGCCGCAATAATACCAACACTAATTAAATATTTAGGCGTTGACCTTTCAGAAGCTGCCCCGAAAAGAGTGGACCCTCAACTTAAGTCAGCAATTGTGCTCGTCGTTGATGGACTTGGTTGGCACAACCTTTTTGCAAGAAGCGGTCATGCTAGAACGCTTACTAAAATGAAATCCGAAAAGATACAGACTGTTGTTCCAAGTACAACCGCTGCAGCGCTTGCAACGCTAACAACAGGCGTTTTGCCGGGACAACACGGTCTGACGGGGTATCGCATACTACATCCTCAGTTTGGGGTCATTAGCGCTCTTTCTGAGTGGGATCAGATTGAAGATGTTAGAGAGTGGCAGCTGCATAAAACTCTTTTTGAAGTTGCAAATGATTTTGATATTAGCTCACATGTTGTGGCACGTAAATCACATTCCGACACAGGCTTTACCCGTGCAGTTTTAGGAGGAACCAAATATTGGGGAGTAGACAGTCTGGAGCAACGATTTGATACAGCCCTCGAAATAGCTGGAAAAAACCCGGCTAGCCTCACCTATTTGTACGTTGACGAATTAGACAGAGCGGGACACAAGTACGGTTGGAAATCTAATCAATGGATTGAGCAACTCGAGAGAGTTGATTCTGCTACTGAACGACTTCTACAAAAGCTTTCAGAAAAAATGGGTTTTGTCTTGACAGCCGATCACGGAATGGTTGACATCGACGCTGACAGGTATCAAGTCGTTGAGGAAATTCCACAACTAAAAGATAAGATTATTCATATTTCTGGTGAACCAAGGTTTCGTCACATTTATCTCAAATCTGCTAAGCAAGCAGACGAGATAGCTCAGAGTTTGAGTGCTACACAAAATGATCTACAAGTCTCAACACGCGATCAAGTAATCGCTTCTAAATTGTTTGGCGAGGTCCATCAAAAAGTGCATCAGAGAATCGGTGATTTAGTTATTACGCCAAACCGGCTAATCTCTTTAGCTACACAACAAGACCCGATATTTCCTGTTTCTATGATTGGCCAACATGGGGGTGTAACTTCTGAGGAAAGAGACGTCCCGATTCTGGTGAGTGGAAAAATGGAAGATTTGAGCTTCTAGTTATCTTCCTCAGTACCACCTTTTTGTCCAAAAAGTATCTCTTCCCAACTGGGCACCGAAGTACGACCTTTTTTACTTTTGGATGGTGCCGGTTCTGTTTCAGCAAAATCGTCAATTTTGAGGCTATCGTCATCTTGAAAAGATGAATCCTCTTTCTCCTGGGGGACAGCCTTTAGAATCGAGTCTGGAATAGTTATCGGTAAAGTTTCATTAGCAGGGGAGGGCGGCGGATCGGTCAAAAAAGTTCGATCGTCAGACTCCTCGTTTTGTCGTTGGCTTCGTCTCTTTCGTAGCGCCTCTAGAAGATCAGCTGTTTCAGAGTGAAGCTGTGTCTCGTGTCTGTCGGATGAGATTGCTCTTTCATCAATTTTTTGGCGTCTCGTAAAGTCGTCTATTTCTTGAAAATCTTCTGGGGTGTCTTTGGTTGTCGCGCTTGCAACGTTTTCTGTTTCGTCTAGCTCTTCAACATCTTCAAAATATGTTGAGTCGGTTTGCGGCTTGACGGTTGCGTCGTCTGGATTTTCTTCGTCCGCAGAGTGCTGATCGTCGGTTGCATTGTCTTTGCTAAATAAAAAATCTTGTTCTTTATTAAGGGCAGACGTGTGTTTATCATCTGGAAAATTAACGGCACGAAGTGTAGGGATAAGCTTCTCACCTACATCTCCCTGTTTAGAAAGAGAGATTGCGTCTGCGTTGACAGCGGTCAGTTGGTTTTTTTTATGATCAAAGGCCCAAGTTGCATTGTGCTTCACCTCTTCAGTGTCAAAAGACGCTTTAACCATCCAGCTATTATCTTCTCGCCAAACGGACCAATTCGGGAGCTTGTCTGTCAATTGTTTAACACGCTCATTAATTACGGGACCAAAAAATTGAATTGACTCAGAATTGTTGTCAGCGGTTCTAACTTCAACGTTATGGGAGCTTTGTAAAATAAATTTGCGCTCTGCAATAATCGGGCCCTCATACCTTTGGACATCCGAGAGTTCGAGCCCTAGAGTTTCTGCAGCTTCTTCACTTGAACTACCTGAACGCAACATCGTTTGTATCTCGCGTGGATTTACAGTTTTTGAAGATGAGCGTGGTGGGCGTGAAGCCTCACGAAGAATACGTAAATTATCTTCGGTTAGTTTAAATGAGAACTCCTCACCAGATTCGTTAACAAAGACCAGAGAATTATCTCTTTGTTCAATGAAACGTAGGTCTTGCATTGTCGCACACTCCTAACAGTTATTGCCGTTATCATTGCATAGATCACAGCGGTTTAGACACATTGAAGTTCGGTGTGCCCTAAAGCAAGATTTTATAGATTTTAAAGTTTTAAGCTCATTCACAGCTGTTCAGTTTGCGTATCGTGCCGGAATAGTCCAAACTATTGGCGCACGCATCAAAGTTTTCATTTTTTTAGCAGGAGAGCATGGCTACAGACTACGACGCCCCACGTAAGAACGACGACGACACTGATTCGATCGAGGCACTTAAAGAACGAGTACCTGAAAGATCAGCAACATCGATAGACGCAGACGATTCAGACAACCCTGGTTTCGAGTTGGCAGGCGCAGATCTGTCAGATGTAGAACTAGATGTTGTTGTGTTACCGCAACAAGACGACGAATTCACATGCGTCAACTGCTTTTTGGTTCGTCACAGATCACAAATGGATCACAAATCAGATCTAGGTCCGATTTGCCGCGACTGTGCGCAGTAACGATTATGCTAAAGCTTTAACCAGCTCAGCGGGTTTTCTCGTTGAAATGATCCAGTAGGGAGTGGGGTCGGTAGGGTCAACGACCTCGACCTTAATTCCTGTTTTTGCCCATCCACTCATCGCAAGAAAAGCTCTGGCATCTAGCTTCCTGCCAATTTCTTGTCTGTAGGCAATCCTGTCCAGAGCAACAGCTGAACCTAAAAATTGTCTTTCGATGTGACCTCTTCCAGCGCTTAAAGTGTGTTTTGTTAAAACAACTTTTGGCGCTGTAAACGTAAATGTTGCGATTATTAGCAGGTAGAGAGCGATTCCAATGAATATCCCATTGCTTCGAGAAAAAGGCATAATTAAAACCGTCATTGCTGGGATAATCAAAAGTGTTGCAAGATACATGCCGAGTGAGGGCCAAATTTTTTCTTTAAAAACCACTTCATCACTTGTTGTCATAAAACCATTATCCCGCTAGTTCTCTCTGTGGGAGCTGAACCATGACGAAAGACGTATTTAGTGTTAGCTGTTACACAAAAACAATTTTAGTAATCTGCACATTTCTAAGAAGTTCGATACGCTCTATGAGTGATGCAAGAAATAGAGATCCTAATTAAAGCAGCTGATATTCCAGAGTATGCGCTACCTGGAGATGCTGGAGCTGATTTAAAAAGTATTGAGAATGTAGTTTTACAGCCGGGTGCAAGACAACTCATTTCCACAGGTGTGTCGATAGCACTTCCGAGCGGATTCGCTGCCTTCATCGTTCCCAGAAGTGGACTTGCTGTTAAGCATGGAATAACAGTTGTTAATTCTCCAGGAACTATAGATGCAGGTTATCGTGGTGAAATTAAAGTGTGTCTACTCAATACAGACCAACACGAAGCATTTGTGATTCGACCCGGTGATAGAATCGCCCAAATGATTATTATGCCTGTGACCAAAGCTGAGTTTGTGCCCGTAGAATCGCTACCTAAAAGCGACCGGGGAACAGGCGGGTTTGGATCTACCGGTGTGAACGATGGGAAGGGAACCAAATGAGTGAAGTTGAAGCAGAAAATTCGGCCTCAACAGGGGCTGCTCTGGAGAAATCCGCACCGTTAAATAGAAGCCAAGCAGGCCCTTTTGACCTGGCTGAATTATCGGCTATGCGCCCATACCTAGATATGGGTAGTATCCGTGTAGAACCAAGAGAAGGTCTGCAGGTGCGGTTAGACGTAGACCAGCAAGCAAAACGAGTAGTTGCAATTTCACTAGATTACAACGAATCCAGTATTCAGATTCAGGCTTTTGCTGCGCCTAAAACCACAGGTTTGTGGAATAGTGTGCGGTCTGAACTCATAACTCAGTTGAAAGCTCAGTCGAGTGATTTTGCAGAGATTGACGGTTCCTTCAATAAGGAGTTAATTGCTGAGGTTAAAACTAAAGGAAAAGACGGCCCCAGCATAAACAAGGTCAGATTTATAGGCGTTGACGGTCCACGCTGGATGTTGCGGGGAGCTATAACAGGAAAAGCTTTAGTCGATGAGAAAACCGCTAAATCGATAGAAGACATTTTTAGGAGCATAGTTGTTGTTCGTGGAGATCAGCCAATGCCTCCAAATGAGCTGCTGCCTCTAAAAGTGCCAGCGGGAGCCCAGTCCAAAGGTGAATGACGAAAATAAAAATACCAATAAGCTTTCTTCCTCCGGCTTGGTTAAGGGAGTGCAAGCTGGAATAAGCGGTGAAAACGCTTCATTACGCGGGGTTCTTGCAGCTGTCGGTGGTTTTAGAGGAATTTTAGAAGCACTTCTTCCTGGGCTTCTTTATCTCGTCATCTATATAGTAATCGGCGACGCGAGGTTAAGCGCAATTGCTCCAGCTACCATTGCGATATTAATCGTCGTTATTAGACTCATATCAAGACAAACTTTAGTAACGGCCATTTCTGGCATTCTTGGTGTAGCCATAGCCGTGTTAACTACACTTTTTACGGGTAAAGGTGAAGATTTTTTTCTTCCTGGATTTTGGATAAACGGGATTTGGATAGTTGCCTTGACGGTATCGCTTCTCCTACGGTGGCCACTCATCGGCTTTCTGGTTGGGCTAGTGCGAAATGATTTCACAGCCTGGAAAAATGACAAAATGATTTACGCAGCAGCTAAATTTTCTTCACTGATATGGCTGACTCTTTTTGTGTTACGTTTAGTAATACAGGTCCCCTTCTATCTAGCGGGGGATGTCGCCGCTCTTGGTGTCGCCAGACTGGTCATGGGGACACCTTTGTTTGCTCTTGTCATTCTGTTTACTTGGCTTCTTTTTCGCAAAACACTGACCACTGCTGATTGAACCGGTGAGCAACTGATAGAATTGTCTTGATATCAAGATACTTTTAATTAAAAAGAGGAGTATTCTGATTTATAAGCTCTGCTTTGCACTAAGTAAGCATTAAGCAAAGAAGTACGAAACTTTAAGGAGAGATTGTGGCCAATGTGAATAGCTATAACGCTAAGAGCACCCTCAATAGCGGAGGAACTGATTATGAGTATTTCGATATAAAAAAGGTTGAAGGTAGCTCGCGTCTTCCTTATAGCCTGAAAGTGCTCTTAGAAAACCAGCTCCGAACCGAAGACGGCGCAAATGTCACTAAAGAGCACATTGCCGCGCTTGGCAATTGGGATCCTAATGCTCAGCCAGACACTGAGATTCAATTTACGCCTGCAAGAGTCATCATGCAAGACTTCACAGGCGTTCCCTGTGTCGTAGACCTTGCGACGATGAGAGAAGCAGTTGCAGATTTAGGTGGAGATCCAGCAAAAATTAATCCTCTTGCGCCTGCAGAACTAGTTATCGACCACTCTGTTATCTCAGACGTATACGGTACTCCACAGGCATTTGATAAAAACGTCGAAATAGAATATCAACGTAACGGAGAACGTTACCAATTCCTGCGTTGGGGTCAGGGAGCATTCGACGATTTCAAAGTAGTCCCACCAGGCACTGGAATCGTCCATCAAGTAAACATTGAATATTTAGCACGTTTAACCTTCACCCGTGAAGTTGACGGGGTTTTGCAGGCTTACCCTGATACCTGCGTGGGAACTGACTCCCACACCACTATGCAAAATGGCTTGGGTGTGCTCGGTTGGGGCGTGGGCGGTATTGAGGCTGAAGCCGCAATGCTCGGTCAACCAATCTCAATGCTAATTCCGCGTGTTGTTGGATTTAAGCTTTCTGGTCAGATACCAGCTGGAGTAACTGCAACCGACGTTGTTCTTACAATCACGCAGATGCTTAGACATCACGGTGTAGTCGGCAAATTCGTAGAATTTTATGGTGAAGGCGTAGCTTCCGTACCGCTTGCAAACAGAGCGACCATTGGTAATATGAGCCCGGAATTTGGTTCGACTGCTGCGATGTTCCCGATTGATGATGTGACTTTGGACTATATGCGTCTAACGGGTAGAGATGAAGAACAAATCAACCTCGTTAGAGACTATGCCAAAATCCAAGGCATGTGGCACAACCCTGCAGAAGAACCAGAGTTTAGTGAATATTTAGAACTCGATCTCAGCACGGTAGTAGCCTCAATCGCCGGACCTAAACGCCCACAAGACCGTATTGAACTAACAAGTTCAAAACAGCAGTTTGAGATTGATCTTAAAAACTATGCTGAATCATCTAATCCTGCCAAAGTAAAAGATGCGCAGGGAAGAGAGTTTGATATAGATCACGGTTCTGTGGCGATAGCCTCAATTACATCTTGTACGAATACTTCCAACCCGTATGTGATGTTAGCTGCAGGGATCTTGGCGAAAAACGCAAACGAAAAGGGTTTGAAAGCTCAACCCTGGGTAAAAACCACTCTGGCTCCTGGCTCAAAAGTTGTAACCGATTACTATGCCAAAGCAGGTCTCACAAGCCACCTCGAAGCGCTCGGATTTTATCTAGTGGGTTATGGTTGTGTCACCTGCATTGGTAACACCGGTCCTCTAGATCCAGAAATTTCAGAGGGTATTCATCAGAACGATCTTGCAGTGACTTCTGTTTTATCTGGTAACCGCAACTTTGAAGGTCGCATCAATCCAGACGTCAAAATGAACTACTTGGCGAGCCCACCTCTTGTCATTGCCTACGCACTGGCTGGAACGATGGACTTTGATTTTGAAACCGACCCGCTCGGACAAGATCATGATGGAAACGATGTATTCCTTAAAGACATATGGCCCGATCCTCAAGATATTCAACGAATCGCAGATGAATCAATCGACTCTGACATGTTTATCGAAAAATATGCAAGCGTATTTGACGGTGACGCTAGATGGCACGCACTAGAGACTCCAGCAGGAGACACATTCGCTTGGGATCCAGAATCGACATACGTGCGTAAACCGCCATACTTTGATGGGATGACATTAACCCCTGACCCTGTTGAAGATATTGAGGGTGCACGTGTCTTGGCCAAATTAGGCGATTCAGTGACAACAGACCACATCAGTCCCGCAGGAAATATTAAAGCAGATACACCAGCTGGAAGATATTTGACTGATCATGGTATCGCTCCGAGAGATTTCAACTCTTATGGTTCACGACGAGGTAATCACGAAGTAATGATTAGAGGCACATTTGCTAATATTCGCCTTCGTAACCAGCTTCTTGATGATGTTGAAGGTGGCTATACACGCGACTTCACTCAAGAAGGTGCACCACAAGCATTTATATATGATGCATCACAAAACTATCAGGAGCAGAACATACCACTGGTTGTACTCGCTGGGCAAGAGTACGGTTCGGGATCATCTAGAGACTGGGCTGCTAAAGGCACCAGCCTTTTAGGTGTCAAAGCCGTTATTGCTGAAAGCTTTGAGCGTATTCACCGTTCAAACCTTATTGGCATGGGAGTGCTTCCAATGCAGTTCCCTGAAGGGCAGAACGCAGATTCATTAGGGTTAGACGGTACAGAAACCTTTTCAATTTCTGGGGTGACTGCGCTAAACGACGGAGTAACACCCGAAACGCTCAACGTAATAGCAACAAAGGCTGATGGTTCTACCGTCGAGTTTGATGCGTTGTTACGTATCGACACACCTGGTGAGGCGGATTACTACCGTAACGGTGGCATCCTGCAATACGTATTGCGCTCACTAGCCGCATAAAGATAAAAAAGTAGCTGGGGGAGATCTACATCCCCCAGCTACTTTTTTGTTTAATTTTGTTTAATTAGCCTTTGGCTGCTATCTGTGGGTCATGAAAAGTGCTACCAAACGCACGTTCGCTCGCACCCACACGATCCAGGTAGGGGGTTGCTCCACCTGTTTGGAAAGGCCAGGCGGCTCCCAGAATTAAGCCAAGGTCGATATCTTCTGCTGCGGCGACAACAGGCTCGTCCAGCATAATCTTAATCTCAGATGCAAGCTCGTTTTGCACTCTTTCAAGAATTGTTTCAGAAGAAACAGGCTCATCGCCAAACTTGAGAGCTTTTTTAGCCTTCTTTGATAGATCTTGAACTTTTCCGAACTTTTTATCTTTGATGAGAGGTGACTCAATCTCTGCCAATTTATGGAGATTCTCAGAAGCATAAAACCTGTCCGGAAAAGCACCAACCATTGTGTCTTGGACGTGTGCAGCAACTTTCCACCCAACCAGATCGATTAGCTCAAAAGGACCCATTGGTAGGCCAATAGGTTCTAACGCCTTCTCAACTACCGGAAGAGGAGTTCCTGCATCGAGAGCTCGCGCAGCTTCACCCATGACCTTCGCCAGCAACCTATTAACCACAAATCCAGGGCGGTCAGCAGTAATAATTGCGCTTTTGCCGAGACTTTTGGCGACCTGCATAGCGGTTGCCAGAGTTGCTTCATCTGTTTTCTCTGTCTTAACCACCTCGATCAGTGGCATAACGGCTACAGGGTTAAAGAAGTGGAACCCTACTAATCTGTCAGGGTTCTTCAAAGCACTGCCAATTTCGGTAACGCTCAGTGATGAAGTGTTAGTTGCCAGAATTGCATCTTCGCCAATAATTGGTTCTATCTCTGCAAAAACAGTCTTCTTCACTGACAGTTCTTCGAATACTGCTTCAATAACCCAATCACAATCAGCGTATAAAGATTTATCTGTTGTTCCGGTAACTAAAGACTTGATTTGATTAGCATCGTCGCTTGAGAGGCGACCCCTCTCAAGCAGTTTGTCTATTTCACTGTAAATGTATGAAATGCCTTTATCAACCCGTGCCTGATCGAGGTCCGTGATTAAAACTGGTACTTTTAGTCTGCGCGCAAAAAGAAGTGCAAACTGGCTAGCCATAAGTCCAGCTCCAATGATGCCGACTTTACTGATTGGTTTTGCAAGCTTGCTATCTGGTGCTCCAGCTGGACGCTTCGCACGTTTTTGTACTAGATCAAAAGCGTATATTGATGCGACAAACTGATCTCCAGAAATTAGATCTGTCAAAGCCTCATCTTCGCGTGCAAACCCAGCAACACGGTCATTGTCTTTGGCTGCTGCTAAAAGCTCGAGGGCTACGTAAGGTGATTTAGCGGCGGTACCTAATCTAGCCTCTAACGTTTCTCGTGCAATCTTGATGGCTATTGGCCACTTAGTAATCCGTTCGACTCTACCTGGTACGTTTGGTCTCTCGACCTTCTGTTTTCCAGAGATAACAGCTGAAGCCCATTCCAGTGAACTCTCCAGAAATCTTGCTGCAGGAATTAATCTGTCAAAAAGCCCCATTTCATAGGCCTGTTTGGGCTTCAGCATTTTATTTTGTTTGATCGGGTTCGAAATGATGAGTTCGATTGCATTTTCGATACCAATTAGATTTGGCACGAGAGTAGCTCCGCCCCACCCGGGAATAATCCCCAGAAAAACTTCAGGAAGAGCCAACGCTGCAGCAGAAGAGTCAACTGTGCGGTAATCACAATGGAGAGCTATTTCCATTGCCCCACCAAGTGCGAGACCGTTTACAAAAGCAAAAGAAGGAACACTAATCGTATGAAACTTACCTAGCACATGGTGGCCGTACTGAGCCATCAATTTTGCATTTTCGCGAGTGGCCATAGAAGAAACCTTTGAAAGGTCGGCACCCGCTGCGAAAATAAACTGTTTACCGGTTACGCCGACAGCTGCGATTTCTCCTTTTTCGGCTCGATCTTGCAAAACATCAAGAACCTTATCTAACTCTTGCAACGAACGCGGCCCGAGAGTGTTTGGTCTCGTATGATCGCGCCCATTATCAAGTGTAATTAATGCCATCACCTTACCGTTTGCTAAGGATACGTCACGCACTAGAGAGTGCGTTATGACCTCGTCTGCGGAGGCTTCAATAATTGGTGAAAAATCTATTTTTGTGTAATCAGTCAACTTTATTTACCCTTCTTGCCGTTGTAATGTGGGTTTTCCCAAATCACAGTGCCGCCCTGACCCAGACCAACGCACATCGCTGTGACTCCGTAACGCACATCTGGACGCTGCTCAAACTGTCTCGCTAGCTGAATCATCAACCTGACTCCAGAGGCCGCTAGCGGATGTCCTAAGGCTATTGCTCCACCCCACGGGTTTATTCGTGGGTCGTCATCTTTAATACCAAAATGGTCTGTAAATGATAGTACCTGCACAGCAAAAGCTTCGTTTATTTCAAACAATCCAATGTCTTTGATTGTTAAACCAGCGCGTTTTAACGCTTTTTCAGTTGAAGGAATCGGTCCGATTCCCATAACCTCTGGCTCAACACCAGCAAAAGAGAAACTAATAAGTTTCATTTTGGCAGAAAGGCCAAGTTCTTTAGCTGTATCTGCACCCGCCAATAGTGACATCGTTGCACCATCTGTGAGTGGTGAGGCGTTGCCAGCTGTGACTCTTCCGTGGGGCCTGAAAGGAGTTTTTAAAGCCGCGAGCCCTTCAATGGTTGTCTCCGGTCTACGGCCTTCGTCTTCTGTTGCAAGTCCCCAACCTTTCTCACTTCTTAAAGCAATAGGGACAAGGTCTGGTTGAATATCACCTCTGTCGTATGCTGCTTGCACACGCTGCTGACTTAACAAGCCAAACTGATCTGACCGTTCCTTCGTCAGTTGTGGAAACCTGTCATGGAGTCGCTCTGCAGTGATACCCATGTTAAGAGAATCAGGATTGACGAGTTTTTCTGCTACGAAACGAGGGTTGGGATCAACTCCCTGACCCATCGGATGATTTCCCATGTGCTCTACGCCACCTGCAATGGCAACATCATATTGTCCAGCTCCGATTGCGGCGCTTAACAGAGCACTCGTTGTCATTGCTCCGGCGCACATCCGGTCTAAAGCGAAACCAGGAACAGTTACGGGAAGTCCAGCTAAAATGCTTACAGTGCGACCTAAAGTTAGCCCCTGGTCACCCTGTTGTGTTGTCGCAGCGATACCAACATCATCGACTCGATCTAGCGGCAAATTTGGGTTTCGCTCAATAAGACCTTGGAGTACTTTCACTGCTATATCGTCTGCTCGTGACCCCCAGTACATCCCTTTTTCTCCGGCACGACCGAAGGGGCTCCTCATTCCATCAACAAAAACTACTTCTCTCATGGTCAGCTACTCTGCCTTTCGTTTAGGATTCAGCCTTTGTAGACCATCTTATGACCGACAGGCAGTTGCATCCAGAAGGTTAATATTTACCAGGTATTTAGAAGCACAATGAAGGGTAGCCATTAGAGGAGTTCTACAAAAGAATCGGCAATTAACTGTGAGGTTAGTTCACGCTGCCAAGCTCGAGCACCGCTTTCAGACAGAGTCTCAGAGATAGTAAACGAAGATATTTCGTCCGGAGGGTTCCAGCTTAAACTTTTTATGGCACTTGGAGAGAGAATATTCTCTGGTGGAATATTTAGCCTTTCGGAAGCTTCGAGAAGTAGTTGTCGAGCTGCCATGAGTCTGCGATATGCGGCAGGGTTCTTTTTTTCCCAGGAACGGATGTTCGTGGGAGCAACCATGCTTGTATTAATGTCAAGATCGAGTTTTAACGTCTCCTTAATAGGAGCAGTTATTTTTGCTCTTTTGATTGCTCGCCACCAACGCTCAAGCTCAGTTCGACTGTACTTACCAGTAAATTCACTGTGCTTCGCAAGTTCTTGAGGTGATCGGGGATCAAGAAGGGCAGCTGAAATAATAGCGCTGTTTGGTAGGACTCTGGTGGGAGCTAGGTCATGACTTTTTGCGAAAGAGTCTCGCGCGATCCACAACTCTTTAGCAATTGTTTTTAGCTTAGGTGAGCGTAATTTTCCAAAGCCAGAAAGTCTCCGCCAAGGCTCTAAGTCTGCTTCTTTTGGAGGCTTATGAAGAAGTGATTCAAACTCTTCTCTAGCATACCTATCTTTATCACTCTCGAGTAGTAGCTGATGAGTAGCTTCTCTTAAGTCAGGTAACAACACAACATCAAGAGCAGCATATTTAAGCCACGGATCTGGAAGAGGACGGGTCGACCAGTCAGCCCTTGAAAAAGCTTTTTCTAGTGGTGTCGCCAGAAGAGTATCTGAAATCGCGCCTAACCCAACTTTTTCGAAACCAAGCAAGCGAGATGCTAGCTCAGTATCATAAAGCTTGGTAGGCACGAGTCCAGCGTCAGCTAGAGAGTCAAGGTCAGAATGAGCGGCATGGAGTATCCATTCCTCACCTGCTATTGCTTCTGCGAGAGGGGCCAGGGTCTCGAGAGCTAAAGGGTCAAAGAGGAAGGTTCCTGCGTCTTGCCGATGCACCTGAATAAGGTATGCTCTCTGCGAGTATGTGTATCCTGAGGCTCTCTCAACGTCTAAGCCAACTGGGCCATGGCCTGCGAAAAGCTGATCAGCAGCTCTTTGTAATTTGTTTTCATCGTCAACGTACAGCCATGACAAATCTATTGGAGCTGTTTGGTTTTTGTGTGACATTTGTTTAGGTTATGTCGATTTCTTGTTTTTAATTCTGTAGGCATCTATCGATATTGCGCCCTCTTCTTCAGGGAAACCCGCTAGAAAGCATAACAGATGAGACCAAGCTACTGCATGTGCAGAAAAGTGTTCTCCCATCGGAGTCCACGAAGCACGCAACTCTATTTGCGAACCAGTGCCTTGAGCTTCTAACCCACCAAAACCAGTAGAAGTTATTATCGTAGCTGTTCCGGCAATATTTTTGTATTCAGCGCCACTTGAAGAGAGCGCATCTGTAAGCCATGACCACGTAACATCAGTTATAAAAGGATCCGCACCAATTTCTGTCTCGAGGGGAGCTTGCGCATAACAAACAACACGAAATTTTTCTCCCCATTCATTTGCTGATTCAGGGTCATAAAGAAGTATAAAGCGACCAACTCCTGCTTCAGAGTCAGTATCGGCGCTACTCGTTGCTGAATGTTTGACACCTGCAGCTAAAGCAACCGAAAATGGTGAAATTCGATCTGGCGAGGTGGTCTCTTCTGTGAAGAGTTCACTTCTAAATTTTGCAGATAAGATCTGTGAGCGTGCTTGTTCGAACTCAGGCGGGTTCTGTTTTGATTGGCCACTCACAATCGAAACACTAAAGTTTAAGTTGTGCGGTGTCTATGAGGCACGCCGAGCAAAGATACTATACGGGGTGAAATTTATGGGTAAAGCTACCAAACAGCTAATGAAATCTCTGATTTTTGGATCGATTGGCGGTGTTGCAATTGCAACTTTTGGTATCGCAAGACACTTTGCAAGCAGAGTGGTTACACCCCTTCAAAGCCCGAATGAGCCTCTAGAAGTTTTAGATTTTATGCAAGATGTGAGTGATGCTGAAACTGAACACAAATCTACTATTACGTTAAGTCGAGGTGAGGATAGTGATCTACCTGGAAATTTTTCACTTATATTCGATGGCGGATCAGGTCACGCCCAAATAGGTGAAGTTGTTTTGCAAAATGAAACAACAGTCACAAGAAGACTAATAAAAATAATCTCTGGTGATTTAAGACCAGGTGTTAAAGCGAGGTTAACGGGGTGGTGGTATGACAAGCCTGAAGACTTAGCTGGGCAGGTCAAACATGTGAATGTTGATAGTGAACTTGGACCTATGCCCGCCTGGTTAATAAGCCCATCACAGTCTTCTCAAAAGCATGTAGTAATTCATGTGCATGGACGAGGTGCGCGCAAAGAAGAAACATTAAGAGGCGTCGCCCCAATTAGTGAATTAGGAGTAGACAGTTTAATCATCGGATATAGAAACGACGCTGATTGTCCAAAATCGCTAGATGGAAAATATGGTTTGGGTTTCGATGAATCACGCGACGTGATCGCAGCTGTTAAATACGCTAAAAGTTTAGGCTTCTCAGAATTCACTTTATTTGGTTGGTCGATGGGAGCAACCGCGTCATTACAAGCACTTCGTTATTTAAATAGAAATGAGCCTAATCTTGCTCTTTCAGTTAAATCTCTAATTCTAGAGTCACCTGCTGTTGACTGGCCAGAAGTTTTGAAACATCATGCAGATATCGCCCGGGTGCCAAGATTTATAGCTGATATAGCGGCTTGGATAATAAGTAAAACGCCAATCTTAGTTGGTTTGAGAACGGCGATTCCATTAAAGAATCTCACTAGCGAAAGTTTCGCTGATGATTTAAGCACACCGACTCTAATCATTGTAAGTGAACAAGACACCTTTGTTCCGTTCGAAGGTGCTTTAAACCTTGCACATACAAGACAAGACCTCGTAAGACTTTTTAGAGCACCAAGTGGTGAACATGTAAAAATTTGGAATGAGAATGAAGAAACTTGGAACCAGGAGGTTTCTGACTTCATGGTGCGTAACTCTCATATTAAAAATCTGTAGAATGAGTTGAGATGTCACAAGATACGCAGAATTCAGTAGCTTCATTAGTCGAACGGTCTCCATCACTAACCGGTGCAGAAATAGTTGCTACCTTAAAACCACCACCTCAGTTTGAAGAAGCAACTTTTGATTCATACCGGCCTGATTCACGGTTTAGCTCACAAACTGTTGCTCGAGATACTCTTAAAGCTTTTTTGCAACCGCCTAAAGCAATGCCTAAGAACGGGTTTTTTAGTTTTGGTAAAAAAAAAGTACAGCAGCCCCAAGACAAGGATTTAATCGGACCCATCAAACAACCTGGCATCTACTTAGATGGGGGCTTCGGTGTTGGCAAGACTCATCTCTTGGCCGCAGCCTGGCACGCTGCCAATGGGCGTAAATACTTTGGCTCATTTCTCGAATACACGTCACTTGTTGGTGCACTCGGTTTCAAACAGGCTGTTGATGCACTGACTGGTGCAAATTTAATCTGCATAGATGAGTTTGAGCTTGATGATCCAGGCGACACCATGATGATGACTAGATTGATATCACAACTGACAGCGTCTGGAACTAAATTCATAGCAACTTCAAACACGCCACCGAATGCTTTAGGAGAAGGTCGCTTCGCCGCACAAGACTTTTTGCGTGAGATACAAGCTATGAGCGACAGTTTTTTAACCATCAGAATTGATGGTGAAGACTATAGGCAAAGAGATTTGCAACGAGACGCAAGAGTATCAGACGAGATTTCATATAGGTTTGCAATAGCTGACGCAGTCGCCTACGGAGATCGAGCTACTGACGACGAATTTGGAAAGCTTATAAAACATTTAGGAACTCTACATCCATCGAATTTCAGTCGGTTAGTTCAAGGGGTAAAGCTTATAGGATTGCGTAACGTCTATGAGCTAAAAGATCAGACCGAAGCGCTTCGTTTTGTAGCATTTATAGACCGTGTTTATGACTCCCAAATACAGATTATAGCTACGGGAATAGCATTAAATAATATATTTGGTGGAGGGATGCTAGAAGGCGGTTATCGCAAAAAATATTTACGCTGTATGTCTAGATTAAACGCACTTACCAATAACGAATTTTAGGATTAAAACATGGACGATTTGCAGGGGTTTCTTGCAACTTTTCCTATGTGGATTCAAGCAATCTTTCTAATTGTAGTTGTAACAGTTGGTGTATTATTTGGAAACCGTAGGAGAAGTAAAAACGCTCTCTCCTTTATTCGTAAAAGCAGTAAAACTTACAGTCCCGGTCAATCAGGCAAAGATGCAACAACTGATCTAAAAAAACAACAGATCAGTCACCTTAAAATCTCATACTCACCAAAACCAGATAACGACCCTGACCCGGGTGAAGTTGTTTGGACGTGGGTGCCCTTTGTTGAGAATGATGGTCGTGGCAAAGATAGACCAGTTTTAATCATCGCAAGAATCGACAGCTCGACTGTCGCCGGTTGTTATATGTCAACAAAGCTACATCGTGGTTTTATAGAAGTCGGACCGGGACCTTGGGATAAACAGGGTAGGAATAGCTATCTCAATCCAGCTAGAGTTTTGCGAGTCACCCATAAGGGTATGCGGCGTGAGGGAGCAATAATGTCCATGACCACTTTTAAAGGGGTCGTGGAAAAACTGACTAGAGTGCTATCGATTGAATCTTAATGGTGGGCGATACGGGACTCGAACCCATGACCTCTTCCGTGTCGGGGAAGCGCGCTAACCAACTGCGCCAATCGCCCATATTTAAATATGAGACTTGTTAAGTTGTGATTATGCTTGCCGTTGTTGAGGTGGCGACGGGATTCGAACCCGTGTATACGGCTTTGCAGGCCGCTGCCTCGCCTCTCGGCCACGCCACCGTTTGGGTTTTACCCCGATTTGGGTTTTACCCCGCGTGGCCCGGCATTCCGGCCCACCAGAGCGGATGACGAGATTCGAACTCGCGACCCTCACCTTGGCAAGGTGATGCGCTACCAGCTGCGCCACATCCGCATTAAACGCTTTATTGCGTACTCCAAAGACTTTAGCGGAAACTTCGGTGGTGTGCAAAACGAGATGATGAAAAGTCATCTCAGAACCGAACTAAATCTTCATTTCATAACGATTGCGCTAATTTAGCAGTCAATATCAGTTTAGTTTTAGATACTTGTATGCGTGACAGTCACAGTTGCTCAGGTATTTAAGCGCATTTTTTGGAGCGTGTTTTTAATCGCTGTGCTCATTTTGTCGACTGTACTATTTTTGAATCGCCAAGCTATTGAAGATTCAATAACTGCTTATTCCTTTGCACCTTCGTCAGAGGTTATAGAAATTAAACATAACCTCGATCTCACTAAGGC
>DATJCC010000116.1:0-6359 GCA_035514995.1 Microbacteriaceae bacterium | reverse complement strand
CGAGCTGTCTTCCGTAGCATTTTCTGCAACAGCATTTTCTGCAACAGTGCCTTCTTCACCAGTGTTTTCTGCAACAGTGCCTTCTGCAACAGTGCCTTCTTCACCAGTGCTTTCTGCAACAACATCTTCTGCAGCAGTATCTTCTAAAACAGTACTATCTTGAACAAGGTTTTCTTCTTCGGTGGTTTCTTCAGCATCATTTTCTTCAGCTGTTTCTTGAGCACTTGAATCTTCGCTTGTTATCTCTTCACCTGTCACGACGGCTTCTAGTGTGTTTAGCAGCCCTGTCCACCTGTTATTAGCAGTTTCGACAAGCTCTGCAGCATCGGGGTGACCTGCGAAACCGCTTTCTATCACAGTAATGACTGTGTGATCCATGTTTTCGTCATCAGGTCTGAGCAAAATCACGACGTTACTGTCATTGTCTGCAGCTAAATTTTTCCAGCGAAACCCTAAGGTTTGCTCGGGCACATGCACGTCTACTGTGCCCTCACGCAATATTTCGTTTGAATCCGTTCCTTCTTCAGAGACCGTCTTACTTTTTGCAGATTCAACTATACGACCGCCCATTTCAGCAACGATCTGAGTTTCCGGCCACCAATTGGTTCTAGATTCGTCACTAGTAAGCATCTGCCAGACCTGAGCACGCGTCTCAGGAAGCGTGCTCCTCACAACAATGGGTCCAAGCGCCATTAATAGCCTCCTAATTCAAATTTAAGTCTAACCAATCAAGCTACAGTTTGTACCATTCAAGTATCTAACATCACCCATCAAACATCACTCATCAAACATCACTAATCAAACTTCACTAACAAACCATCGCTAGTCAGCCACTCACAATGCTCAGCACATCAGACAAAGCGATCTTTTCTTTGGTGCCTGCCGCGCGATCCCACACTTCAGCATAACCATCAGCAGCATCACGGCCTACAACAACAATGGTTGGCACCCCCAGCATCTCTGCGTCACCAAACTTCACACCTGGAGAAACCTTTGGTCTGTCATCAAATAAAACGTCGAGCCCCTCAGAGTCTAGCCTTGCTACCAATTCTTCTGCACGATCGTAGATTAGAGCGTCTTTACCCGTTGCAACTACATGTACGTCATATGGTGCGATAGCGCGCGGCCAAATCAGCCCCCGGTCATCATGGTGCAACTCGGCCAAAATCGCCATAATTCTAGTTACCCCGATGCCATATGAACCCATTGTGACGGTTTGAAGTTTGCCGTTTTCATCTAGAATTTTCAGCCCTAACGCTTCAGCATACTTACGCCCAAGCTGAAAGACATGACCAATTTCCATTCCACGAGCGGTCTCAATTGGGCCCGACCCATCAGGGGCAGGGTCACCATTTCGAATAGTTGCGATATCGATAACGCCATCACTAGAGAAGTCGCGGCCAGCAACAAGATAAGCGACGTGCTTTTCTTGTTCATTGGCACCCGTTATCCAAGCAGTCCCAGACACAATCCGGGGGTCGAGAAGGTACCGAACTCCGCTTGAACCTTCAAGCCCAAGCACTGGAGATTCCATTGTTCCGGGACCAATATAGCCTTTTTTCAATCCCTGATGTTTTCTAAAATCTTCGTCATTTGCTGGTTCTACTTCAAAACTAGGGAAAGCGACTTCGAGACGTTTTTCGTCTACATCACGATCACCCGGAATTCCGATGACCACGAGCTCACGTTTACCTTCAGCGTCGACAAGCGCCAAAACAACATTTTTTAGGGTGTCTCCCGCTTCCCATGCGCGGTCGTCTCTTGGAAGCACCTTGTTGACGAGCGCAACGAGTGTTTCTATTGTTGGCGCATTTGGTGAATCAAAAACCTGGGCTTGTGGCTGATCAGCAAGCGGAATCTCTTCTGGAACCTGCGAAACATAAGCTTCAACGTTTGCCGCGTAACCGCCGGCAGAGCGCACAAATGTGTCTTCACCGATAGGTGTTGGAAGCAAAAACTCTTCGCTTTTAGAACCGCCCATTGCACCAGCGTCAGCCTGAACTATCACATATTCAAGGCCCAAGCGTTTAAAAATACGCTCATATGCGTCGCGCTGAGCTTGGTAGCTGGCTTCAAGACCGGCATCGCTCAAATCAAATGAGTAGGCGTCTTTCATCGTAAATTCTCGGCCACGCAAGAGACCCGCGCGAGGTCTAGCCTCATCACGATATTTGCCCTGTATTTGGTAAATCGTCAAAGGTAAATCTTTATATGAGTTGACGATGTCTTGCACGAGCAAGGTAAAAACCTCTTCGTGGGTTGGCGCGAGCAAATAGTCTGCGCCGTGTCTGTCTTGCAAACGAAAAAGCGCGTCACCATACTCCTCCCAACGACCCGTAGCCTCATATGGCTCACGAGGCATGAGCGCAGGAAAATACACTTCGTGCGCTCCAGCGTTAGCCATTTCTTCACGCACGATTTGTTCGAGTTTTGCTTTTACTCGCAAACCCAAAGGCATCCACGCAAAAACGCCAGGTGCCTGTCTACGTATGTAGCCAGCACGCACCATAAGTTTGTGGCTCATTACCTCAGCATCAGATGGATCTTCGCGAAGAGTTTTAAAAAAGAAGTTTGAGAGACGATTTATCACTCTTCCATCGTAGATGATATATCAGTTTTTAGTTACATCAGCCTCATCATCTGATTTTTTTGTAGCGGCTGAAGCTACCCTCCCACTCAGATTGAACCAAACCATCGCTGGTTGCGCTAGCGGCCCTATAAACAGGGCAAAGAGAACAGTGCCAACTCCAACATCTCCACCCAGAATCCAGCCGACAATCAAAACTGAAAGTTCTATTCCTGTGCGCACGATCCAGATCGGCAAGCCTGTTACCGAGTTTAAACCTGTCATCAAACCATCACGCGGTCCAGGCCCAAATGAAGCCCCGATATACATTCCAGTCCCAAGAGCAATAAAAATTATTCCAGAAAGAAGCAGCAAAATGCGCACAACTATTGAGTCTTGTTCCGGTAAAAGCACAAGCACACCCTGAGCAACGGGGCCAATCATTAATGCATTAAGAACCGTTCCGATACCCGGTTTTTGCCGGAGCGGGATCCACAACAATAAAACGAAACAACTAATAATGACATTCGCTAAACCAAAAGAAATACCACTAGCTGCAGAAACACCCTGCGCAAGCACGTCCCAAGGGGCAACACCCAAAGCCCCTCGAACCATCAACCCTATTCCAACGCCAAACGCAGCCAACCCTGCTAGGAGTTGCAAAAAACGCCAAGCAAGCAGTTTGTTAAACCTCATGGCTTAAGCGTTTGCTATCCAGTGCATAGGAATAGCGATAGTAACTAGTGTTCCACCTTCAGGGCTCACATTCTGCCACTTTATTGACCCACCAAGCTCACCCTCTATCAGAGTGCGCACTATTTGGGTGCCTAAACCGTCACCGACTTGCCCACCTTGAAGCCCCGCACCAGTATCAGAAACAGAAACGTGCAACATTGTTTCATCGCGCTCAGCAACAATTCGCACTGTCCCTTCGATCTCACGCAATCCGTGCTCAACAGCGTTAGTAACAACCTCTGTTAACGCGAGCGAAAGCGGTGTCGCATATTCGCTAGGTAAAGAACCAAAGCTGCCCTCTTTTTCTAGATGCACAACGGTGTTGTGGATGCTTGCCACCTCTGTGGTGAGCTTTAAAACTTGGTCGAAAACGTCATCAAAGTTTACGGTTTGAGCCAGCCCTGTTGATAAGGTGTCGTGCACAACAGCAATTGCTGCAACTCTGCGCATCGCTTGACTCAATGCTTCTTTAGCATCTTCACTTTTAGCCCTTCGCGCCTGCACTCGCAGCAGTGATGCGACAGTTTGTAGATTGTTTTTGACCCGATGGTGAATCTCACGAATAGTCGCGTCTTTTGTAATAAGCATCTGCTCATGCTCTTTGATCGCAGAAATGTCTCTCGTCAAAACTATTCCACCATCAGGTTCAGAGCCACGTGAAATAGGTATTGATCGGAGTGTTACTGTTAGCCCTCTGACCTCAATATCTGCGCGCCGGGAAGATTTTGCTTGTGCGATTAAAGGTAGTGACTCATTCGTGTCAGCTTGACCACGCACAAGCTCTGCAACTACGTCTGCGAGCCGCTCCCCCTCGAGTTCATCACGATGACCGAGCCGCCCAAAAACGGTTTGGCTATTTGGGCTAGCGAAAGTTATTCGTCCTTCTGCATCAAGTCTGATTAGCCCATCACTTACTCGTGGAGCACCCTGGGCAGAGCGCTGCTCGAATTCCACGACCGGGAACTGGCCGTTTTGGATCATCCTATAAATATCATCAGCACAGTCTTTAAAAGCAGTAATCTGCCGAGAAGCGCTGAACTCCACTGCGTGGCTGGTGTGCACTGTAAGCACTGCAAAAGGAGGTGTAAGTGTGCCATCTTGGTTGGTGCGTCGAACCGAATAAGCGGTCAACCTCATCGGGTTTTCTTCATACCATGCAGGTGAAGTAGAAACTGCTGGCTCATTGCTCGCTAAGGTTTCTTCGATCACATCACGCCAGTCTTCACGTAGATAGTCACCAACAACATCACGATAAAAGAGGGTCACGCTGCTTGAAGACCGCGAGTGGGCGATGGCCAAATACTCGCCCTCCTCGTTGGGTGCCCACATCACTAAGTCACCAAAGGAAAGGTCAGCAAGAAGCGGCATGTCTGGTACCAAAAGTTTCAGCCACGCTATTTCATCTTCATTAAGCTTCGTATATTTAGAAGCCAGTTCACTCATTATTGCCACTGCTTCAGCCTATTCTACGAAACGACTTTTTATTCAATTATCTTAAGAAAGTGGTTACAAACATGCTTACAGGACGCCTGCTTGCAAGCTTCTTGACCCACTGCTACTGGTGTTGGTTATGGTTGTGCTTTATAACATTACGTATTCAAGTGGGGGGATACACAACAACAACGGCGTTGAAAGGGTCGTCATGGCGTTAGTAACCTCACTAAATAAATTTTCTTCTGCGAAAGAAGAGCAAACACAACCACCTCCGTTACTTGACGGCCAGGTGCGCTCACTAGCTATAAAAATCTACGAAACGGTGCACGGCATCCGACCAACGGGTCAGCTCGCTAGATACGTTTCACCACACATAATCAATCAATTAGAAATTCAACGCGCTCTGCGCACTGAGCGAGCCACCTACTATTCAAAAAATCTTCGCGTCGTTCCAATACCCGGGCGTGTGACCCGTTCAGAAACAACACCGAGCAAAATTTATTGTGTAGTCATAATGCACACCGCGACCCGTAGCTGTGCGATCACCATGTGCCTAGAATTTTTTAGATTCGGGTGGCGCGCAACTGACGTCAGTCTGCTCTGAAACAAGCACACTATGTTTTAAGTACAGTGTTTTAGAGCAGTGTTTTAGAGCAGTGTTTTAAGTGCAGCTATAAGCACACTATGTTTCTAGCACGGTTTCTAGCACGGTTTTAAGCACAGCTTTAAATGCACTTTAAGCACGGTTTAAAGATCGATTTAAACCAAAAGATTCAAATCTTAAAATTACTTAGCTGCTCGTTTCTGCGAGATTTCATATAAAGCAACCGATGTGGCAATTCCAGCGTTCAAAGACTCTGTTGCGCGTGAAATAGGGATAGAAACAACAGCGTCACACTGTTCCTTAACCAGACGTGATATTCCTTTACCTTCACTGCCAACAACAACAACTAGAGGGTCGTTTGCAAATTGAAGATTGTGAAGCTCAACTTCGCCGTCACCATCAAGACCTACAACAAACGCGCCCGCTAATTTAAAAGACTTAAGTGCTTGCGTCAAGTTCGTTGCCATCGCAACAGGAACGCGAGCTGCCGCACCCGCAGAGGTCTTCCAAGCCGCCGCGTTTACGCCCACAGATCTGCGTTGCGGCACAACCACACCGGTGCCACCAAACGCGGCAACCGACCTAATGATCGCGCCGAGATTTCGTGGGTCAGTAATTCCGTCAAGCACTACAAGAAGAGGAACCCTCCCACCACGTCTTGACTGTTCGAAAAGATCGTCTGGATGCAAATACTTGTAAGGAGGAACCTTAGCAATGATTCCCTGGTGCACAGTGTCTGCGCTCGTCATTCGGTCTAATTCTTGTCTTACCGTTTCAAGAACCGGTATTCCACGACTTACAGCAATAGCTATAATTTCTCGCATTCGGTCGTCCATTGAAGTGCCCGAGGCAATGGTTATCCCGGCAACTGGAACTTTCGTGCGCAAAGCCTCAAGAACTGAATTCCGACCCGTAACATACTCGTGTTCAGAAGCCGCCTTCTTGGGGCGACCTCCGGAACGATCTCCCGGTCTTTCTCCCGAGCGTTTATTCTTTGCCTGCGATGCTTGATAACGCTCG
>DATJCC010000115.1:0-13770 GCA_035514995.1 Microbacteriaceae bacterium | reverse complement strand
TGCGCATGGTTACTGCTTCTTTTCTAACAAAAAACTTACTTATTGACTGGCGTGTTGGCGAAGCGTGGTTTTGGGAAACCCTCGTCGATGCAGATGCGGCAAGCAACCCATTTAACTGGCAGTGGGTTGCAGGTAGCGGAGCCGACGCCGCACCATATTTCAGAATCTTCAACCCTCTGACTCAGCAAAAGAAGTTTGATCCTACCGGAGCATATGTCGACCGTTGGGCACCAGAAAGTGTTGCAAAGCCAGAGATTGTTGATCTACGAGACAGCAGGCACCGGGCGTTGCAAGCATACGACTCGCTGAAGTTTTAGCGCTACTCCATCACCAGTACCATCTTGCCTGTTGTGCGGTTTGTTTCGCCAGCTTCATGAGCTTTTGCCGCTTCTGCAAGTGCGTATTCGCCCGCGATTATCGCTCGCAACTCCCCACGTTCAGCTAACTGTGCCACATTGCGCATTCCCTGTTGATCAGCTTCTACGAGGATAAGTTCAGCTCGAACGTTGCGGTTTTTAGCTTCTTCAAACAAACCTTCCGCGGCTCTCGGCACAGTCGAGACCAACGTTCCGTCTTTAGAGAGTGTGCGCAACGAACGCAATTGGTATTCATCACCGATAGTGTCTAACACAACATCAACGTGACCTACTACTTCAACAAAATCTACATTTTGGTAGTCAACCATTTCGTCGGCACCGAGCGACTTCACAAGTTCATGTTTTTGTGCGCTTGCAGTCCCTATCACGTAGGCTCCAAGAGATTTAGCTATCTGCACAGCAAGATGCCCAACCCCACCCGCAGCGGCGTGGATCAACACACGGTCACCCGCTTCGACCTGCGCCGTATCTACAAGTGATTGCCATGCGGTGAGCGCGGCAAGAGGGAGGGCCCCTGCCTGAATAATGTCGACTCTTTCTGGTTTTTTCACGAAAGCGCGGGCTGGCCCAACCACATATTCAGCGTGCGAACCGACACCTTTCGGGTAGAGAAGCATACCCATTACGACATCGCCCGGTTTAAAAATTGTTACCCCCAAACCGACAGACTCAACCACACCAGCAACATCCCAACCCAAAACATAGGGTGGTTCACCAAGAAAACGTTCTGCTGAGCGATGTTTCCAATCAGTGGGATTTACACCTGCAACCTGCACTTTAATAAGTATCTGACTGATATCTGGGGTAGGTCTTTGCATTTTGGTTAGTTTTAACACGCTTGGGTCACCAAACTCAGATTGGCTCATCGCCATCATCATCGGGGTCGCATCATTCGAAGTAGCATTTTTACTCATGCCACCATTCTCCTCTATTAAGTTGTAGTAGCAAGCGCTTTATTCTGCAGGCGGACGCTGTCTTAACTGTTTCGTCGCAGAACGCCGACTTTTTGCTGCGAGTCGTCTCTGCTTCGAACCGCGAGTTGGCTTAGTCGCACGCCGACGTGGTCCGGCAGGTGCTAAACTATCGCGCACAATTCTTGCGAGTTTGTGCAACGCGGCTTCGCGGTTGCGAAGCTGGGAGCGGTGCTCTGATGCAGTCACAGTGATGGTGCCTGCAACGACTCGACCACCAAGTCTAGATAGCAGGCGTGTGCGTTGCTCATCAGTCAGCACTGTCGAGTTCGCAATGTCCCATGTGAGTTCAACTCGACTGTCTGATGTATTGACGTGTTGCCCACCCGGCCCAGAAGAACGTGAAAACCGCCAACTAAGCTCCGATCGAGGGAGCGTAAGCGTTGATGACACCTCGAGATCCATGCCCTAATTCTTGCATACACTGCGGTAGTAGGACTGAGACCGAATGATACCTGGACAGCATACCTACCTTTTAGGTTGTGGATTACCTAGCTAGTCCAGAGCGCTACAAATATAGGGTACTTTGGTAAAATGGATCAACAATCTCAGGGTGTGTGGAAAGTCACTTTTTCGCTCCTACGCAACGCTGTAAAGACAGTTAAGCGCGGGGGGATGCGCCTTATAGCAGCAGTGTTCATAATGCAGTTGGTGGTTTTGGTTGTTGCACTCCCTGTGATTCGTTGGATCTTCACCGAAGCTCTACACGCGAGTGGAATGACTGGTGTCGACGTTAGCGCGCTCACAATTGGTCCGGGGTTTCCACTAACAGCAACACTCATCTTGCTTATAGTTTTACTGGCGTTTTGGCTACTAGCTATACAGTTCGCAATATTGAGTGTATTAATAGCACGATCTTCGACCGGACAGTCGCTGAGCTTTAAACCAGTTTTTAAAGACCTCAAACCACTTGTGAACAAAATCTTTAAGCCATCATCTAGCGCCTTGCTCTTTTACCTCTTTATAGTGATCCCCGTTACAGGTTTTGGTTTCGCTTCGTTGCTTGTAGAAAGAATCGCTATTCCAGCATTCGTTACCGGTGAGCTATATAAGAGCACATCTGGCACTATTTTTATGGTGATTTATTTGCTGACTCTGGGTGTCTTAAACACACGCTGGTCGTTAACAACCCCAATCTTTACGTTGACCAGAGCAACGGGAGGGCAGTCGTTAAGATCAAGTTGGAAGCTAACCACTGGCCTTGGTGGTATTCAAATACCGTTAGCTGTTGCAAGTATTATGTTAGGGGCGGCTCTTGCCACCGTTGTTTTAGTCGGCCTAACTTTATTACCCGTCTGGATTGCAGATAACATCGCCCCGACTGCAGCGCCAGTTGTTGCTTCAATCGGTTTGGGCGTCGCCGAGGTGTTAGGCGGATTGCTGACTTCTTTAGTGATCGCACTCATCATGGCCGTGTTATTCAGCTATCTTCAGTTGCACAAAGATTCACTCCCAAAAAACAGACAACTTCAAAGTTTAGAGCACGATGATGCCAAACAGTCACAAAAAACAGAACCTAAAAATAAAAAGCGGCGAGCTCCAACTCTAACTTTTAGCATAGCTCTTGTTGCTTTAACGGCGCTACTTGCAACAGTTAGTTACGGACCAATAAATGATTTAGCTCAAAAACCTCAATCACTCGTACTCGGCCACCGTGGGTTTTCAGAGGGGGGTGTAGAAAACACTATAGGCGGCTTAGAAGCAGCCGCCGAAGCAGGAGCAGATCTTGTTGAAATGGATGTTATGCAGACCATTGACGGCAAATTTGTGGTTATGCACGACGTGAATCTAAACCGTTTGGCTGGTCAGAATGTTGATGTTAAATCGCTAACCCTTGCAGAGCTCACAAAAATTACAGTAAAAGATCAACAAGGTCACACAGATTTGATACCTTCATTGGCAGATTATGTAAATAGAGCGGCTGAACTAGACATGCCGCTTCTTATCGAAATTAAACTCTCGGGCGCTGAAACACCCAACCATGTTGACGAGCTCGTCACAGAATTAGAGTCCCTTGACGCATTAGATTCCCATATCTATCACTCACTAGACCCAGCGAGTGTAGCTCGTTTAAAGAGAATCCGACCCAATCTCAACGTTGGCTATACGATGGCGTTTGCAGGGGTAGAAGTTCCTGACACCCCAGCTGACTTCATTGTGGTTGAGGCGTGGACTGCAACAGAGAAAATGCAAAAAGAAGCATATGCTGCTGGTTTAGGTTTTATGGTTTGGACCGTTAATGACGTGCCAACAATGCGTGAACACTTGAGGCGAGGCACAGACGGCATTATTACGGACCATCCAGACCTGACCATAAAAGCCCGCAAAGAGATGCAACGTGAACGCGGGCTAGCGGGTGTTATGTGGGATATGCTCGACAGGTTTGTAACAGTTTTTTAGTTTTTAATTTACATTTCGGGAGGTAGCTCGCGGGCACGACGGCGACGTGCCATCAAAACCAACCCGAGCAAGAATATGAGCACACCTGCGCCCATAAAAATGTAACCCACAACATTTATATCTACCCAAGTCACCTCAACATTAATAGCAAAAACTAAAATAGCGCCAATTACAAACAGGGCAATTCCAGATCCGATACTCATCAAATCAACTCATTTCACAATCATAATTATTGGCTAATGTTATTCCATTCTTGCAGTCCATCGAACTTTTGTCGTGTTATGACGCGAAATTGATTCACTTCTTCTGCGAATATAGATGCTAAGAAGATGGCGTTTACGGACGGTTCGTCCGGTGGACCTAAAAATTATTATCTGGGCCAGGCTTGAAATACATGTTGCAATGAAGCAGATCGGATACAGAAATGTCGGGTTAGGAGACCCCGAATTTTGAAACCTCACAGCTGGATCGATGATTGAATCTCCCAGGTGAGATGATGGATATTTTGGTTTAGGCAGTAAAAAGTGCAACAGTGCACTTCTACAAGAAAGTCAGCACACGACGCGTGGGCGCAAAAGTGCGGGTAAACACTAACCTCTAGACTGGCTACCTTTTGTGAAAAACACACTTACTGTGTACTTTTTTGCGTGAACTAATCTTGAAAAAGGAGGATCAACTACTTGTAGCTAGTTAAAAGGTTTTTATCATAGCTCAGTAATTCAAATAGATCTGTATCTTTAGCCTGTTTAGTGGTCTCTGTGTATGGTGTTCTAATCAAAGCAAAACTACTTGCACGTTGAACGTGTCTTGGATCACGCTCTTTCAAAATCTTTTTAGATCTATCTGTTTTCTTCACAACATCCACCTCCAAGCTTTTTCGTCGATTTCAGTGGGGTATTTAAACCACCATTTAAATCTAGTGAAATATTTATAAATTGTGACTACAAATCTTCTTACTAATAACAATAATAACATCAGAAGACATAAGCAGAATGAAAAATCTAGCGTTAACTTTATCGAGTCATTTGTGTAACTTCCAAAAGATACCAGGGCTGTCGCTAGAAACAATAATGCGAGAATGATCATTATTATTCTGTATGGAAAATATGCTGCACGAACAACATTGTGAGATTCTCTAGAAGCTATTAACCCTATGAGCAATGAAGATGTTGAAGCAAGAAGTGTAACCAACGATTCTTGTCCGCTCACGTCAACAAACTTTAAAAACCCAAATACTGCAATTGAGGTAACTAAGAACATATTTGTTTGCCACCACTCAATTGTTCTTCTGTATCCTAATTCAATCCAAGCATATCCAGACATAGGTGGTTCGCTGTATTGCTCATACACATGAGCAGTGCCACCTTCTATTGAAAGCTCAGTATTTCGATTTAGTTTTGAACTACCTTCTGGTATGCGAATACCAAGGCATTGAGCTTCAGAAGGAATCGTAAATTCCAAATGGTATGAATCCGCATCACTTGGTGCTACCATCGGAATTTTTAATCCATGCCGTCCGGTCAGGTATGAAAGCAACTTTGGTTTTGGCGATTGCCAAGAAAAAGAAATCTTCAATATTTGTCTTGTGCCTAAACTTCTCATCGGAAGTAGAACGCACATTAGGAAGCCTTTAGCCAAATCTATAGTTAGTTCGTAGATACGAGGAACTCGTTTTATCGAATCTAACTGCGAGGAAGTGAAGACGAAACGATCCTTATAAAATCCAGTTTTAAATAAATTAACTGCATTTGGAAAATCATCTATTGTGCCTTCAACAATTTCTCGGAGAACTGCTCGCATGTTTTCGGTGAAACTCTTACCGAGAACTTCGCTATAAAAATAGGACAACATTTTTGTTGAGATGTCTATGTTCTGGCTCATATTTACAAAAGGAATAGACTCGCCAGATCCGTTCAAAGCGTCAAAGGACTTCAATAACTTTTTTTCTGCAATAGCGATTGGAATAATTGCTTGTCCCGGGAACGCTTCATCGATATCCGCCATTCTGTAGGTGGGGTTGATCGCAAGAGCAGCATCCATTGGTGGAACGCAATCTAAAGAATGGTAAGCCCTTCCTCCGGTATGACCAGTTAATTCAAATTTATCTACCCTTCGAAAACACCAACTTCTAAAATTGAGCACAGCGCCAAGAACAGCCTTGGCCTGGAGCCGCTCTACTTGCATAAGGTGGTAAGGGATTTCTTCCATAGTTATTGAATTCTATATAGAAAGGAGTAATAGGGAAGTTTATCCACATTCTTGTGAATACTTGACAGTAGGATTGTTCAAAGCGACGATGGCGTTTCTACTGCGCTCGTGCGCTACTACACAGTTGTAGTTGATAGATTTGGCGAGGAGAGCAAATGCAAAAATCACCACAGTGGAGACCCGACCCCGAGGTAGCTCACAACTCACAAATAGCTAGGTTTACCCGCGAACTCATTAGACACGAGGGCTTAGCTGAGGCCGCATCAAGCGACTACAACCTACTGCAGAGTTGGTCGACTGAGCATTTGTCAAAATTTTGGTTGAGTCTGGCAAATTTTTACAACTTCAATTTTAATCAGCCATCAGAGCGAATCCTCTCTTCAGATAAAATGCCCGGCGCCAAATGGTTTGAAGGTGCCAAAATTAACTATGTTGATCAGATCTCGCTAGAAGTAGATGACGATCAGCCTGCGATTATTGTTGAGCACGAAAATGATGAATCAGTCACGCACACGCACGCGGAGTTTCGCTCGAACGTGGCAATGTTTGCTGCTCACCTCAAAAACATCGGAGTCGAGCAGGGCGACAGAGTGGTCGGTTATTTACCCAGCTGCTACGAGGGTGTTGTCGCTTTTTATGCCGTTGCAAGCATAGGTGCGATTTGGTCGCAAACTGGCATGGATTACAACGCCCAAGCGGCTGCTGACAGGCTGGCGCAACTCGAACCCAAGGTTCTTATCACTGGCACAGGGTACACGTTCCGCGGTAAAAATTTTGACCGCGTACCTGAGGTGACTAAACTACAAAATCTACTCCCAACCGTTATTGAGACGGTAGAGGTCCCGACTCTAGAAGGAAGATCAATAGCGAACTCTATTCCTTGGCAAGAAGCGCTCGTCGGACACGAAAACGTTAAGTTGCAGCCGACTCCAGTTGATTTTTCGCACCCACTCTGGGTGCTTTTCACCTCCGGCACTACAGGCAAACCGAAGGGCGTTGTGCACAGCCACGGCGGTGTTTTGCTTGAACACTATAAATCTTTGGGTTTGCACATGGATCTTGAACCTGGCGATACTTTCTTCTGGTACACAACACCGAATTGGATGATGTGGAACATTCTCGTAAGCGGCCTCTTGTTAGGAGCAACCGTTGTGCTTTATACCGGTGATCCGATTTATCCAGACCCTAGTCGGCTTTGGAAGCTTGTAGAGAAGCACGCTGTCACTATATTCGGTACGAGCCCCGGCCAGCTGGCTGCTAGCGAAATGACCGGAGTTAAACCGGCAAAAAATTTACAACTAAAGTCCATCATGTCTACTGGTTCGACGCTTCCCGCTTCAGCAAACGAATGGATACGGTCTCATTTTGGTGACCGGGTGCAGCTTGGTTCTGTGAGCGGTGGAACAGATATCGCAGGGGCATTTGTGGGCACGTCTCCTGTCAATGACGTGTGGGATGGGCAGATCAGCGCGGTGGCTCTTGGAGTCGCACTTGAAACGTGGAATGATGCCGGCGAGCAGGTTACTGATGAAGTTGGCGAAATGGTGATCACAAAACCAATGCCATCAATGCCCGTCAAGTTCTGGAATGACCCGAGCGGGGAGCGCTACCGCGATGCATACTTCGCAACCTACCCGGGTGTGTGGCGGCAGGGCGACTGGATCACTCAAACATCGTGGGGAACGGTGATGATGCACGGGCGCTCAGACGCAACACTCAACCGTAAGGGTGTGCGGCTGGGTAGTGCAGAGATATATGCGGCGGTCGAGTCTCTGCCCGAGGTGCAGGATTCTCTAATCGTAGGTGTGGAGCGCGAAGACGGATCGTATTGGATGCCACTGTTCATCGTTCCTAACCAAGAGTGGTCAGAGGAGCATTCAGAAGAACGAGTGCGAAAAGCAATTGTCGAAAGAGCTTCAAAACAACACCAACCTGACGACGTGATCTTGATCGAAACAGTGCCACGCACAAAAACAGGCAAAAAGATGGAAGTGCCTGTCAAACGCATCATTCAGGGGGCTGACCCTCACAAAAACATTTCGTTAGATGTGACGGACACACCTGAAGCGCTACTCTCGTTTGCTCGGTTTAGTGAGGATAGATAGGCTCCATTGTATGTTGGATCATGCTTTGATGAATGAAATTCTTGAGTTCGTAGAAGAACGCGATTGGGGGCAGTTTCACTCACCAGAAAATTTAGCTAAAAGCATTTCAATTGAATCTGCTGAATTATTGGAACTCTTTCAATGGTCAAAGGCAGGAGAATCGGCCAAGTCAGCGGATCTGGAGGCTGTTAAAAATGAACTAGCCGACGTCATGACCTACTGTCTCTTGTTAGCAAATAGATTAGATGCTGATCCGGTACAAATAATGAAAGACAAACTTGAAATAACACGAAAAAAGTACCCTGTCGAAAAGTTCAAGGGGGTGAGCGCTAAATATGACCAGATACCAGATTGAGAGGTTTAGCTTCGACCAGGCGGCTGTTTCAATGTGGTCTGCCTCTGAGGCAAAAGCAAGCAACTGGCCAGTGGTCTATACACTTGACGATAACAAAGAAGTGTATGTTGGTGAATCTTTAAACGGTGTATCGAGGATGAGGCAACACCTTCAAACAACGCAGAAACAGCATTTGCAGCAGGTTCAAGTTGTTATTGATGAAACATTTAATAAATCAGTCTGCTTAGATCTTGAGTCTTTTCTTATTCGTATGTTTGCCGGTGATGGAAAATTCGCGGTTCTTAATAAAAACATTGGCATCACTGACGCACAATATTTTAACCGTGACGATTATCAAACAACTTTTGAGGGTCTGTTTGAAGAGTTGCGCAGAAACGGCTATTTCACAAGGTCGCTTCCGGAGATATTAAACAGCGATCTCTTTAAACTGTCACCTTTTAAAGCGCTAACCACTGACCAAGCTATAGCAGTGGAAGATATTCTAGAAGGTTTGTTTGATGATCTAGAAAGCAACAAAAAAAGTACAATCGTTGTTCAAGGTGATCCAGGAACCGGTAAAACTATACTTGCAATTTATCTCATCAAACTTTTGAGTGATATACAAAACAGTGCACCCTTTGACGACTATGAGCCTGACTCGATCTACTCGGATTTCTTCGCTGATGGATTTCGAGAACTGCTAACAGATTTTAGAATCGGTTTTGTTATTCCTCAACAGTCATTGCGATCATCAGTGTCTGCTGTATTCGCAAAAACACCTGGTTTGGATCCGGAATGGATCTTAACTCCGTTTGAAGTCGGTGAGGCGAAACAAGATTTTGACTTATTGATCGTAGATGAAGCCCACCGGTTAAATCAGTTGTCTGCGCAATCGATGGGAACGCTGACCAAAAAATTCCGTGAAATTAATGAACGACTATTCGGTGAGGCTGGCAGAACCAGTAATCAGCTTGACTGGATACGAGCAAAGAGTAGACACCAAATTTTCTTGTTCGATGTCGCACAAACAGTTAGACCATCAGATTTACCTCGGCAAACGTTAGAAACGCTACAGACGAAAACAAAAGCGGAAAGTAGATTCTATCCTTTGACTACGCAGATGCGTGTAAAAGCTGGTTCAGATTATGTAGGGTTTGTAAAGCAACTACTAACTGGTGATGTTCTGGAGTCAAAAGATTTCGGGGAGTATGATTTTCGTTTCTTTGATGATTTTGATGAGATGTATGCAGCCGTTCAAAATAGAGAGCAAGAAGTGGGTCTATCGAGGCTACTTGCTGGTTATGCCTGGAAGTGGCAAAGCAGGAAGGATCGTAGCAAGTTTGATATTGAGTTGGGTCAACATAAGCTTCGCTGGAACATCTCGACCACAGACTGGATTAACTCATCAAATCCGACTGAAGAAGTAGGATCAATCCACACTATTCAAGGTTATGATCTGAATTATGCGGGAGTGATTATTGGTGGAGATTTAAGACTAGACACACTGACTGGAAAAACAGTTTTTGATCGTTCTTCTTATTTCGATGCACGAGGTAAATCAAACAACAACATACTTGAAATAAAATATGATGATAGCGACCTTTTAGAATACGTGAGAAACATTTATAGCGTGCTTCTCACACGTGGCATTCTAGGGACTTATGTGTATGTAGTTGATGAGGCCCTCCGGTCTAAGTTCCAAGACCTATTTAATTAACATACATAGCATTTTGTGGTAGCCGTAGCTAATTAAACGCATTTTGCTAAGGAGCTAACCTTAGCCGACCACTACTTAACCCGAATTGCCGCTTCGACTTCTTCTTCAGAAATTGCCTTGGTACAGAAGAACCAGTCTTCGCATTCAATACCTTCTTGATTGGCCATGCGTTCGTTTGCGGCGCTGGCTGTGGTTGCTGGGGGAACGATAGCCGGCTCCCCTGGTCTCCAGTCAGCTGGCATAGCGACATCGAAGTGATCTGCTGTCTGCAAACCTTTAACTATGCGCAAAAGCTCATCGAAGTTACGGCCGAGGCTCAAAGGGTACTGCAGAACAGTGCGGATTATTCCTGTCGGATCAATCACAAATACCGACCTTACTGCCTGAGTTGTTGATTCACCGGGCATAATCATGCCGTATTTGGAGGCGACATTCATTGAAATGTCTTCAATCAGAGGGAACGTCACATCAACATTCTCCATGTCACGGAACTTGATTTTTTCTTTGATTGTGCGCAACCAAGCAATGTGGCTAAAGAGACCATCGATCGAGAGACCAACCAGTTCAGTGTTGTATGCCGCAAATTCGTCTTTCATGGTTGCAAAAGTCATAAATTCACTCGTGCATACGGGAGTGAAGTCTGCTGGGTGAGAGAAAAGAATAACCCATTTACCCGCATAATCTGCAGGGAAATTCATCGGTCCTGCTGTGGTCACCGCCTGAAATGCTGGAGCAGCATCGCCAATGCGTGCGCTGGTAGGCGCTACTGGTGTTTGAGTCTCATCTGCGTTGACCTGGTTATTAGTGTTGACATCGTTATTAGTCATGACTTCCTTTCATCTAAGGCCCTCTGTTTATTTTCACCCTCGGCTGATGTTTACTCTCGACACTTGGTTTTGCTTGAGCGTTCTGCTTTGAGCGTTTTGCTTAAGGCTGAGTATGTTGTTTGAGCCTGGTTCAGGGACCATACCTTAGGTATAACAAGACTTGTGGGTAATTTATTCCTTTATTGTTTATGACTTCACCTTTAAATCTTCTTGCGTCTGTTTGCATCATCATGCATCTGTTATACAAGGAAGGCAACAAGTTAAGCTATCAATATGGCAAAAAGACCCCCTATGACACGTTTAGTTTCTTTGTTAAAGGTTTCTGTAGAGGGTATTTGGTTTAGAACGCTCGCTTTTACTCTTTCAGGGATTGTGTTAGCCGTAGGTGCTGGACTCTTGAGTGTGTTGGTGCCCGACACCATGCAGTTGAATCTTGGGCAGGGTGCGGTCGGTTCGATCCTCAACATTATTGCTTCGTCTATGCTTGCCGTCACCACGTTTTCGTTAACGGTAATGGTGTCTGCCTACTCATCTGCGATGTCGTCGGGCACACCTCGCTCTACACAACTGCTTCTGCGTGATCACACCTCACAAAACGCACTCTCGACTTTTGTCGGTGCATTTGCGTTTTCGATTGTTGGTATCGTCGCTCTGTCGCTTAACATCTACTCTGACACAGGTCGCACGCTGCTCTTTTTGGGCACACTGGTTGTTATCGCATTCGTCTTAATAGTGTTGTTGAATTGGATCTCCTTCCTCACCAAATTTGGTCGCATGTCAGACATTCTTGACCGAACAGAAAAAGCTGCTCATCAGGCGGTGAGCAGCTACGCTAAAGATCCATATCTCGGGGGTGTGCCATGGCTCACACCTCCCGATGGTGTCACTGAGATCACCCCAGATCAGCAAGGTTTTATTGTGTGGATCGACATGCCAGCTCTGCAACGTATAGCAACTGAAGCAGACACCCATATTTGGGTTTTAAGAAGGGCAGGCTCTCGAACAGGCAGCAGTGAAGCTATTGCTTATATTTTGGGAGAGCACGATGAAGAGTTGGCCAATGCGGTGCAGCGTGCGTTTGTGATTGAAAAGCATCGCACTTACCGGCAAGACCCACGTTTAAGCGTAATAGTTCTGTCAGAAATATCTAGTCGTGCGCTGTCGCCAAGCGTTAATGATCCAGGCACATCGATCGAAGTGCTCGGGGTGCTCGAACGGGTGCTCATCCATCTGGTGGGTGGATATGATGATGCCGAAATTAGTTATGACCGTGTTTACGTCAACACAATTTCAGCCGAAGACTTCATTGACGATGGGTTTCGACCGACTGCACGTGATGGGGCTGCGATGCTTGAAGTAGCGATGCGCGTGCAAACAGAATTGATGCGGTTAATGCGTTCTGCAGACTCATATTGGAACGAAGCGCTCATGAATGCGGCAAATCAGGCTTACGAACGTGCACGAAACACACTCATTCATAAAAAAGATATTGACGAAATTGAGAGTTTACACAGGGAAGCAATTATCGTCTCGGCAAATCGTCGCGAAGCCCTTATGTTCAGCGCTGAAGAGGGGGATCAGAAAAACTTACAATCTTGATGTTTGAGCGGCAAAAATGGCTCAAATAGTGCCTTCTTGACACACCTAGATGTTGCAACTGACCAAGCACCTCGTTAGGCTTGTGGGTGTTATGCGATTTATATCAGAACTTAACAAAAATTCAAAAATAACTAAAAACGAGAACCTTACGATCGTCGCGCCAACGGTCGAAGATGGTGGTGAAATTTGGCGAATTGCGCGAGATTCAGCGTCTCTTGACCTGAATTCTTCATATGCGTATCTGCTCTATGCTCAAGATTTTGCTGAAACGTGCCGTATTGCGGTGGTTGACGGTGAAACGGCGGGCTTCGTATTGGGTCACCGACCTCCAGAGCGCCCTGAAAGTCTCTTCATCTGGCAGATTGCTGTTGATGAGAAGTTTCGCGGTATGGGTATAGCCGGAGCTTTGTTGGATGATCTAGTTGAGTCTTTAGCTCAATCTGGAGAAATAACGACTCTAGAGACAACAGTTACCGACGACAACACAGCTTCACAAAAACTGTTTACCGCTTTCGCTGAACGCTGGACGGGAGTTGAGATGAAAAAATCTCCTCTCTTTGAAGCCGACCACTTTCCTGATGGCCACGATCCAGAGCCGCTGTATGAAATTGGGCCAATTGATGCTGACGGTCCGCTAGATACAGAAAATCAGTCAGGGTCTACAGAGGCTGACTCACAAGAATTGGAGAGAACACCTATGACCATATTTGAAGACTTAGAATCACAAGTACGAAGTTATTCACGCAACTGGCCCGTAGTATTCGACCGGGCGGTTGGAAGTAAAATGTATGATGAAGATGGCAATGAATATCTTGACTTCTTCTCGGGCGCTGGAGCCCTCAACTACGGGCACAACAACCCGATCTTGAAAAAGACTCTTATAGATTATTTATCTGAAGACCGAGTGTTTCACTCATTAGATATGTTTACAACCGCTCGACGTGAGTTTTTGGAAACATTCTCTAAACACATTCTGGAGCCACGTGACCTTGATTACAAGGTCATCTTCCCTGGTCCCGGTGGTGCGAACGCGGTTGAGGCTGCACTCAAACTAGTTCGCAAGGTCACCGGTCGTGAGCAAATAATTAACTTCACTAACTCATTCCACGGAATGACACTTGGTGCACTGTCAGTAACAGGAAACGCGCTTAAACGAGGTGGTGCTGGTGTACCACTAGTGCACGCCACCCCAATGCCCTTTGATGACTATTTCGATGGTGACTATCCTGACT
>DATJCC010000114.1:0-4897 GCA_035514995.1 Microbacteriaceae bacterium | reverse complement strand
GGAGCAAGGGTTGCCAATATCGCTGAGCCGCTAGTCAAATACCGGGTTGGCGCTGGCGCTTTTGAACGCCGGGGCGGATTCGGCGAAGCCGTAACCGAGTTGAAGCTGCAGTCGAAGCTTCGCAAAATGAAATTTATTACTTTCAAAGAGTATCTGCGCAACGTCGTGATGAAGGGCGCCTACAGGTTGCTTCCTGCAAGTATTAAAAAAAGACTTTTTGCGAGGCTTATCGCCGACGGCCTGCCCGGCGATAAAGTCTAAACATCTCATGAAATCCTAAACATCTCAGGCTACATCAATATAATCAAATTCAATATCGACCAAATTTTAAGCTGTTTTATAGGACTTTATAGGACTTTATAGGAGGTCTTATTGGGGTCTTATTGGGAATTGACGCCCGCTCACAAAGTGTTGCGGTTCACCTGTCACTGGGTCAGTGAATTTTAGCTCGCTAGCCAGGAGTTGTAGCGGTGTGCTGAAATCGTCAATTGGCATCAAAAGACCGTCAGGGTAAACATGGTCACCTTTAATTGGCGCTCCAAGAGTCATCATGTGCTGCCGAAGTTGATGGGTTTTACCGGTGTGGGGTGTCAGTCGGTAGATTGTTTGATCTCCCAACACTCGCTCGACTTCGATTGTTGAGTGGGCGTTTGCTTCTGCATCTTCAATCAGGTCAACGCTCGGGTTTCCGGGGCGTTTGCGCAAATGATTTTTGACTGAAACCGGAAACTCTTTGTCGCTTAAAGAATCAGCTAAAGCTAAATAAGTTTTAGCAATGTTTTGGTGCTGAAACATGAGCTGGTAGGGAGCCCGATATTTACGCTCTGTTGTTAATAACAGAAGCCCTGAGGTTATGCGGTCGAGCCTGTGCGCCGGCACCAGCTCTGGCAGCCCAAGCCTTTGCCGCATCTTTACGACCACGCTCTCGAGAATGTGTTTGCCGCGTGGAATGCTCGACAAAAAAGGTGGCTTGTCGACAATAACGAAACGCTCATTTTGGTGAACAATATCAAGCGACCCGGGTACAGGAGCTTCTTCACGCAGCTCGCGATGAAACCAAACAAACGTGTTGTCCAGGTATTGATCTGCTCCACGCACGGGTGCACCCGACTCGTAAACGAACCTTTCAGCCGCAAGGTATTCGGGCACGCTGATAAACTCGCCAAGCTTCTCCTCTAACCACTCTTCCATGGTTAGCCAGGGGGAGGGGCGTGCAGGGTTTCTATCTGAAGTGCGCACCCATGCGGCGTCGAGCCCGTGGCGCTGCAGAAGCGGAGAGCGTGGCGGCAATGATTTCCTTATTCTTTATCGGCACCGTCTTTACCAGAACCGTCTTGATCGGCACCGTCTTTATCAGCACCCCGGTAACGTGGGTATGGCATCTGGTTCCAGGTGCGTTCTTTGAGTGTTTCAGAGTCGAGTGTGCCAGGTATTTCTGAGAGAAGCTTTTGAGCGGCCGCAAGCTCACGCGCAACCTCACCTTTGTCTTGATACATGAACTCGTCTGAAGTTTCTTCACTTGCGCTAGCAAACTTTTGTTCAAGCTCAGCGATCAGGTTTTCTTGATGCCTGCGCAGGCTTATTAGAGCTTCGTTTTGCCACGGCGAGATTAGAGCGCGACCGTGTTCGAGCACTTTTGCGTACTCATCAAAAACACCCTGATAGATGAGACCTGCGTGTTCACGCACATCAGCCAAAACTGTTTCAAGATCGGTGAGTGTCAAATCTTCGACCTTTAAAGGCTCGGCTCGCTTCTCGCCGCCCAAGCGAGTGTATTCAAGGTAGAAGGGAAAGAGGCTTTTGATCACTTTGCCAATCGGCGTGATGGTCGCAAACCCGTCTTCTCCGATGCCCTTTGGCTGTATGCCTTGAAGCGCTGCAAGAGCTGACTCTGGGCGCACAATCTCTTTGGGAGGCAGATATCCGTAACGCAAAAGTTCACGAATTCCGGTGCCTGAAATGTTTATTCTGTGCCGCACACTATCATTAGGGCTTGTGTTGGCTGTGGCGTGAATAGAAGCGCGTGCATCGTAGAACACTTCATTAAAGAGACGCACATCGATGCCAAGCTCTTCTTGTGAATAGTCATCAAAAATAGAGTGACTTGCATACTTATCATAGAAATCACCTATGCCTGCGTGATCACGCCCGATAAGAGCGTGCGTGCAACCATAGTTCTTCATGATCAGCGCATGCAAAATAGCTTCACGAGGCCCCGCAAAAATGTATGTTACACGCAAAGGTGACAGAATCGAACGCTCGGCTGGGTAATAGGTTTCGAGCACATTCTGGTACCCACGGATCCGGTATTCATGACGCACATATTCACGTTTAGCCATCTCAACAAGCGGCTGCAAAAAGATGCCGTCGACTTCTTCTAAAGCGTTGCGGTGAATGCATTCGTGCCCGCGATGTAGCGGGTTAGCTCCCGTTATGAAACCTGCAACTGAGTTAAACTTTTTTTCTTCATAAAACATGCGCCAAGTGTCTTTTGGTTCCTGCCGCAAAGCCTCAAAGGGGCCCCAATCGACCCGGTTTAACAGGGTTAGAGTGCCACCTAAAGCTGTCTCACCCATACGTCGATAAATTGAATCAACTCCGGGGTGGTTGCGGTCAACCGTGCCAAAAAGGTGAGTTGCGCGATGCTCTCGGTCATAATCAAAAATGTCTTCAAGAGCCAAGATGGCTACCGGGTCGTTGTTACTGTCGGTTAAAGCAACCTCATCGCCCACACTCAGACCGGCAATGATCTCTTTATTAACGTTGCCGGTAGGAGCAAAGCTTAGTGGAACAGGCCACACAGTTCCGTCTGCAAGGCGACCTTTTTCTAATACTGCAAGATAGTCAGCCTGTCCCATAAACCCTTTATTGGGGGAGAGTACCCCGGTCGCGATCATCTCAATGGTAATTATCGCTTCAAGGTCGACCCTAATGCTCGGTAGGCTACGCGCTCGTAGCGTCTCACCCTCACGCATCTGCTCAGAAACCACCTGATTTACGAGGGTGCCGCCGTGAGGTGTTTGGGGGTAAGCATCAAAATTGAGCTTCATTGCTAATGATTCCTTAAAAATAGGTTGTAGACGTACTTAAATCTTACTCTGAGGTTTGGCGTCGGCGTATGCTACGAAAAGCACAAAAATAAGCACAAACAACATCATCAAAATGCCAACAGAAACAGCAACAGCCCAAGACGCCACATTAAGCACACTAAATGAGACCGCAGTGATCAACGCTATTCCGATTGATGTTCCCATTCGCTGACCCGTCTGCATAACACCGCCTAGGCTGCCCGAATCGGCAGCTTTAACCTCCGCGAGAGTCAGCGTGTGGTTGGGGCTGATAACAGCTCCCTGCGCTATACCGATGAATGCGAGAGTTAAAAGCAGCCACCATTCACTGGCGAGATCAAGCGCTCGCAGTTGGGTTACTACACCGGTAGAGATGAGCCCAAAAATGGCTAGGTAGATGCCCCAGATGACGACTTTGCGACCGTAAACGCTGACGAGTCTGCCCGAAATTGTTGAAGATACAGCGGTTGCTATCGCGCTTGGCAAACCTATTATTCCGGCAGCGAAGGCGGTGTGCCCGAGCCCGTCTTGCATATATAAGGCCATGAGCACCCAAATGCTTGTAAAACCCATGAAATAAAAAGTTCCGATAACGACACCGTTGCGAAAGCTCGATATTTTAAAAGCGGTGAGCTTCACCATCGGGAAGAGATCCAATTTTTCTTGACGCTTTTCCCACCTAATCCACAACCAAATTATTGTTATGCCCGCAGGCAGTGCTAACCAAAACAGGGCAGAAGCGGCAGACTCCACGAAGGGCAGTAACACACCAAGAACTCCAAGCCCAATCAAGATCACACCAAAAGTGTCAAGATGTTTTAACTGAGTGCTAAGGCTACCTTGCGGGCGGTCTTCGGGAGCTGGCTTTGGAATCCATAAGAAGGCCATGACGATAGCGAGGAGCCCTAACGGAATGTTTAGGGCAATGGTTGCGCGCCAACCGTTTTCGACACCAACAAGACCAACTATTAGCCCACCTATTAGAGGCCCGACAGCTGTTGCAACTCCAACCGTCGCACCAAAAGACCCAAAAGCCCGGCCTCTTTCTGCGCCGCTAAAGTACTGTTGAATAACCCCGATGCCTTGTGGGTTTATTAAACCAGAGCCTACGCCCTGCAATAGCCTTGCCATTATGAGTATGGTCGGGTCGGGGGCAAGAACCGCCCAAACCGATGCCACGGTAAAGATGGTCACTCCCCAAATAAAGAGGTTGCGTCTACCAAAGAAGTCTCCGGCGCGACCGGCCGGTATCAAGACCATGCCGAAGGTGAGGGTGTAGCCGGCGAGTATCCACTGCAACTGTGATTGAGTTGCGCCGATGCCCTCTTGTATAGAAGGGAGGAGCACGTTGATGTTGCTGATGCTGATGTGCGACATAAACATTGCGACAAGCAACACAAAGAGGATGCGCCAGCGATGTGGGTAAGGAGTTTTTTCTGCCGGATGCTCCTTAATGTTCACTCATCTAGCGTACCTCTTAAAAGTTGAAGCAAACTTCAAACGCTATGCGTGCCGGAGTGGGAGGGCTTGATGCCGTATCTTGATGGTTGCGCATTTCGGCTTATAAGACACAATGTCATAATGGCAAGAGTTGAAATTGTTTTTAAGCCAGCACGTTAGGCTGAAACTATGTGTGGGCGTTTTGCAATGCAAATGAGTGGCGATGAGTTTGAGCGGTTTTTAGATCCTGAGGCTCTCGGCGCCACACTTTTTGCGGGAGAGGTGCCAGAAACTTCTTTAGACATTAAACCAACCGATCAGGTGACGGTTTTAATAGCCGATCAAAAACAGCCTGGGGTTTTGCGGCTTGAGCCGGCAAGGTGGGCGCT
>DATJCC010000113.1:0-5497 GCA_035514995.1 Microbacteriaceae bacterium | reverse complement strand
GCTCAGCGACTCACGAAGGGATTGGCCCTGCCCGAGTTTATGTTTAGCTCGCACTTCAAGAGCATTCATAACCAGTGTCAGAATGTAGGCAATAACAAAATATATGACCAAACCTATTGTGTATGCAAAGAACACATCGGTATCAACTCGAAGTTTGTTGATGGTGACGGTGAGATCCACCATCGTAATAAAACCAACGATTGCCGTGCCTTTTAGCAGCTGAATCAGTAGGTTATTTAACGAAGGGATCATCAACGCCCAAGCCTGCGGAACAATTATGCGCCACATTCGTTGAGTGCGAGTGAAGCTTAATGCTGTCGCTGCCTCCCACTGCCCCTCTGACACAGAAATAATCGAGCCTCGCACCACTTCGGCACCGTAAGCTCCGTAGTTCAAACCGAGACCGAGGATCCCAACGACAATGGCGGGGAGTTCGACGCCAAAGATAGGGAGCACAAAAAACAGGAAGAAGAGCTGTGCAACTAGAGAAGTTCCTCGGAAAAACTCGATAAAGACTCGACCAGCACCCCGGACAACGACTTGCTTTGACATCGCCATTAAACCGAGTCCGAATGCGAGGATGAAAGACAGCAGGGCGCCGCCGACCGTCAGCACTAGAGTGATTAACACTCCCTGGCCGATGTGCGGCAGCGCCCTTACTAGCGCGTCGAAATTTTCGATCACGGTGTGATCCGACCTAGACTACCCGAGATCTCCGGCACACAGCTGCTCTGTTGTCAGATCAGCCGGTGGTAGGTTTTCAGCGGTAAAGCCATACTCTCCAACAAAAGAGAGGTAGGTGTCTGAGTCTGCAGTAATCTTTGCAAGCTCAGCGTTATATGCTTCGAGAAGATCTGTGTCGTCCTGACGGAAAACGGTTGAACCTGCACCGATTTGAGCAACTCCATCGAGTTCCTGCACAAATGCTTCAGTTGTCTCAACACCGGGGTTAGAAGCGTTTTCAACCATCCAGTTGAGTGAGATCGCTGTCATCGCAAAAGCGTCTGCGCGACCACTCTGTACAACCTCCATACCAGCCTGAGCGTTGTCAACCTTGATTGTGTCAGTGATTCCAAGAGCGTCTGCGTAGCCTTCTTCAATGCCACCTGATAGTGTCGCGAGTTTAACGTCGCCGTCAGAAGCAGCTACATCGTCTAGATTCTGCACACCCTTGGGGTTACCCTCTGCAACCATAAGCGTAGTCGTATACATGATTTCTGGGTCGCTGAATGCTGCCTGTTCACATCTGTCCGGCAGAATCGACATACCAGCACTAACCGCGTCAAAACGGCCAGCGTTTAGACCTGGTATGAGTGAGTTCCAGTCGACTTCTACAACCTCAATCTCATCGATGCCGAGACCGGCAAAAATTTCTTTATGCATGGCAACAGTTGCACCCATGGGTTCTCCACCCTCTACCCAGGAATAGGGGCGCTCATCTGCAACCGCGAGAACAACTTTGCCTTCTTCTTGAAGGCGTTCGAGAGTGCCGCCCTCAGCCGGTGCCGCGGATTCTCCTCCGTTGACATCAACTGTGGTATCTGAAGCGCCGTCCGATGCGCATGCTGTGAGTCCAAGTGCTAGAACACCAGCGAGAGCAATCCCAATACGGGAGACTTTGTGTCGCGTATTCATTTATTTTGTCTTTCTCGTTTCGTTTCAAAAGGCCTCGAATTTCGTGACCCGTGTCAGCGATTGACTTGACCCACGCTACACACACTTTGCAAGAGACCACAACCTCATGAGTGCACATTTACGACTGAAACAGGGGTGCAGACAAACCACAGGAGCATCACCTACACAACACGATAAAACCCTTGAAACAGCGGCGAACTGCCTTATTTAGAACCCACCCAAACTGTTTTTAATTTAGGGTTAAATAACGATTAGGCAACACCTTTTTGAACACATCAAATAAGAGCTTTAATTCCAATTATCTAAAACCACTCACGCCGCTTTTGAAAACAAGCCTCGTTAGGTTTGTTCAGCATAAAGTTTGGCGTACTCGCCATTCATCTCTAAGAGCTGTGAATGGTTGCCTTGCTCGACGATTCTCCCACTACTGACTACATAAATCTTGTCAGCGTCAATGATGGTCGAAAGCCTGTGCGCAATTGCTACAGTGGTTCTTCCGGCGCGAGCTCCGTCTAAAGCGTTCTGCACAATCCGCTCACTGACAGTGTCAAGCGAGCTTGTCGCTTCATCAAGTATGAGCACAGGCGGGTTTTTAAGGAGCACCCGGGCGATAGCTATCCGCTGTTTTTCGCCACCCGAAAGTCTGTGCCCGCGCTCGCCCACAACAGTGTCGTAGCCATCAGCGAATGAGACTATTGTGTCATGAATGTTTGCCATCTTGGCAGCCTGCTCGAGCTCTTCGTCACTTGCATCTTCTCTGCCATATCTTAAGTTCTCTGCTATCGTCGCGTGAAACAGATACGATTCTTGCGTTACCATTCCTATTTGTGACATTAACCCTTCATGTTTGAGCTCACGCACATCTGTGCCGCTGAACAAAATGCTTCCCGATGTAACGTCATAGAGTCTAGGGATCAATGACCCAATTGTTGTTTTTCCTGAACCTGAAGCACCCACAAAAGCAACGAACTCTCCCGGTTTTACCACAAAGGAAACTCCTGAAATAGTAGGGTGTTCTTCGGGCTGGGCATCAGCATATTTGAAAACAACGTTTTTAAACTCTATTCGGCCAGCCATCTCACCTGTGCGTGCCGGGTTTATTGCCGTTGGCGCATCAACAATTTGTGGAACTAAATCTAGGTATTCGAAGATCCGCGCAAATAATGCTTTAGAAGTCTGGAGATCGAGTGCGATTCTCATCAGCGCCATCATCGGAAAAAGCAGCCGTGATTGAACTGTCGTGAAAGCAACAATTGTGCCAGCTGTTATCGCGCTTTCAAATCCAGTACCGGTGGCGTTGGCAATAATGAGCCCAGAAACAAGATAAACAATCGCCGGAACAGCAGACATAAACACCTGCACGAGAGCAAAAAACACTTGCCCGCTCATCGTCAAACGCACCTGTAGCTCTATCTGATTGTCGTTTTCATTAGCGTAACGAGCGGTCTCTGATGCCTGTCTTGAAAATGTTTTTGCTAAAAGCACGCCCGAAATTGAGAGCGCTTCTTGGGTGATAGCGCTCAGTTCCGCAAGGGACTCCTGGGTTTTACCGGCAATCCGGGCCCTAATCTGACCGATTTTGCGCTGCGCGACAACGAGCACGGGTAATATGATCAGCGCAATTAGTGTTAATTCCCAGCTCAAAATGAGCATGGCCACAAACGCCGCGATCACAGTCACAGTATTTCCGACAACGTTTGAAATGGTGTTTGTGAGCACGTTTGAAACCCCACCCACGTCGTTTTGCAGTCTTGATTGAATTACACCCGTTTTAGTGCGAGTGAAGAAACCTAGTTCCATTGTTTGGAGGTGGGAGAAAAGCTTTACTCGCAGATCTCCCATAACTTTGTTTCCGACTCTAGCTGTCATCAGCGTCTGCCCAATACCAATAGCTGACGAGAGCAGGAAAACAGCTATCATTAACGAAACCAGCAAGATGAGCAGGTCGATATTTGGGGCTCCCGTTGCAGGGAAGAGCGCATCATCGAAGACTTTTTGTGTGATCAGTGGTGGAATAACACCAAAAGATGCTGTTATCAGCACCAGCACGCTAATAATAATTAGTTGTTTGCGATATGGACTGAAAATTTCAGCAACACGAGATCCAAGGTTTTCAATCTCTGGCGCTTCTTCATTTAGCTGTTTTTGACGTGAAACGTCGGCGGAAGACAAACCTCCGCCGCGCCCACCTCTAGCACCCATTGTCATACTAACGATGCTATCTACATTGGTGGCGAGTGCGTGATTCGAACACGCGAAGTCGATGACAGCTGATTTACAGTCAGATCCCTTTGGCCGCTTGGGTAACTCGCCGTTTGGTTGAGAACACAATTGTGCATATACAACCAATCAATAAGGATACTCTCTATGTTCAAAAAAGTGAAATCGGAGGCTCCTTAAGCCAGGCTTCGACGTTTGGTAAAGGCGCAGCAAAACCGTGACGAGTTACTGAAACGGAAATTGCTTGCTCTCGCAAGAAGGAGAAAAGTTCGACACTTCCTGCAATTGTGACCGCTCCTCCCCACACTGAAAGATCTTTATGCGAGCTGAGCCACTCGCTGACCCGCACCGCATCACCGCCAATGAGACGAATTCTCTGCACATAAGACTCGCCGTTACCTGAAACAGAGGGCCCCAGTTGAGCTGCTCTTTCAACCCAGGTCTCATCAGACTCGAGGAGCACTCGACACCCAAACTGCGCTAGTAAAAAATCGATTTTTGGAGGCATCTGACGTCCAGTTGAGAATGTGAAGTCGGCGCGCGTTAGCATAGCCGCGGCAATAACCCTCACGACTGATTCCAGTTCGGCGTCTTCAGAAGCACGAATGTGCACTGCAAGCGGCACATAACGCAAAGTGTTAAGTTCGGTAGACAAACCCACAATATCTTTAGCTAATGCAAACTGTGTGTTCCAAGCCAAAGCATCTGCGAGCGCGGCTCTTCGCACCCTGTCAAAGCTGTCGTAGCTCAATGATGCCTGTGACACCTCTATGAGAGATCGCACCCGAGCATCCAAGCCACGCAGATGCAAGGTTGCGCTTTGACTGCCTTCTCTTATTCGCCAAGTACCCAGGGTTGTGAGACGATTAGGGCCTCCGGCAAGAGGTTGCGCAAGGGCTTGCTGTTCGTTCCAAACTCCCGTTGGCATTCGGCCGATCTTCGCCGCTGTAGGTGATTTATTGACGCACAGGTTTGCGGCATGACTTTCTGCAAGCCAATGGATAATTTCTGACTCTGCAGTTGATTGTAAAGTTGTGACAGCGCCCGATCCGATGGTGTTTTGCATTTTTATTGCTTCAGATAAGGTGTTCGCTCCCGTCACGCCAATAACCGGTACACCCTTTGACGCTTCCCAAAACCAGGCATCTGGTTTAACTCCAACCCGTATTCCCGGGCTCCATAAATCGCCACTATCGTTAAGCTGTCGTGGCACGAGTGCCCAGCTTTCGCCGGGTGCAAGCTCAGTGAGTGCTCGTAATTGCATCTCATCAGGTCTTCCAACAAGAGGCGGCACGTGTACGCTCAGCGGGTCGACGCTGAGGTCGTTACGAATATCGGCCGCTGTGAGGTGCGAAGAAGCGTCGATGAGTTTTTTTATAAACTTTTTCTTCTCTTTACTTCTTCCCGTGTGCATGACGGCTCTTGTCTGTCGTGGATTGCCAGCGGTCACCATAAATGCTGACTTAACGATTTGAGAAACGGCCTGTTCCTGGTCGGCTGTTTCTGTGACAACGACTACGCCTATTCCGGCAGACCGCACATCACGGTTAATGTCTGGGCGGGTGCGTCTGATGCTCTCAACAAGCTCAGCATCACAGTGCAAGATTGCGCGTTTAAATGAGATGTCTCTAATTTCTGTTAA
>DATJCC010000112.1:0-8505 GCA_035514995.1 Microbacteriaceae bacterium | reverse complement strand
AACAATTCCCTCTTGTGTGAGCCCGAGGTCTGAAACGCTTTTTGCGTCTTCAGCCGCCCAATCTTCGGCGGTTTTAGTTAACGCTTCGGGGTGAAACTGCACAGCCCACGCACTGTCAGCCACCCGGAAGGCTTGGTTCTTACAAGCACTGCTCGACGCAAATACGGTCGTATTCTCTGGCAATTCAACAGATTCAAGCCAGTGCCACTGTATGACCGGAACCTCACCTACAATACTTCCAAACAGCGGATCATCATTATTTGCAGTAAAGGTTACCGACTGCAAACCAACCTCTGGGCCATCTGGCATCTCTTTAACAAGACCACCCAATGCGGTCACGAGCAGTTGCGCTCCTAGACAGATCCCAAGCGTTGGAACCTGCTTTTCGTGCGCCTCTTGTAACAGTTTGCGGGTTCTTGGTAGCCACGGAGCAACGTGATCGTCTGTTGGCCCCATGGATCCGCCCAAAACAATCAGTGCATCGTACCCGGAAAGCGATTCGGGTACTTCTTTACCCGCATCTGGCCCAACAACAGTGATTTGGGCACCGAGTGCCTGAAGCCGTTCTCCGAGCATCCCTAAACCGCCGTTGCTTTGATGCTCTACTGTAAGAATTTTAACTTGACTCATATTATTTGGGATCCACCTTTAAACGAGATTTTTCAATCAACCATTCAAACATAGCTGCCTGCTTAGGGTCTGTGTCTGAAGTGTCTTCAGGATGCCACTGCACAGCTAAAACGTCAGCATCGGAATGTTCAATCGCTTCAACAATACCTGCTGGGCCAGTCGCAACAGCGCGCAGGTCCTCACCTAATTTGTCTACAGCTTGATGATGGTATGAAGAAACTTCGATTTGCGTCTGGCCGATTACTCCTGCAAGCAGCGAATCCTCTACGATCTCAACCTGGTGCACATCATCGCGATGCACACTGTCTTTTGGCAGGTCTTGAATCATGTTACCGCCCTGCATAACATTAAAAATTTGAAATCCACGACAGATTAGAAGCAGTGGCAACCCGCGATCCATCGCCGCAGAAATCATATCGATTTCAAACTGATCCTGCTGAGCAAAGTCGGCAGTGACTGTAGTGGGGTGCGGATCTTGGCCATACCGAGCAGGGTCTATATCAAAACCGCCCGGAATTACAAGGCCGTGCATTCCCTCCAGCCTGTCATATGCCGGAGTGGGCCCCTCAGCAAAATATGTGAGGGGTTCACCACCGGCACGAACAATCGACTTAAGCACTGCCGCAGCAACTGCATTACCGTCATGCCTCATTCCGTGCACACGGTTGGACCACATACCGGTAACAGCAATTCTTGGGGTGGCCATTTGCTCTACACTTCCTCTTTGAGCGGGAACGGAAGCAACGGCATCCACTTTTTCCATACCGCTTCTAGTGAGCCATCTGAGATAGCTGCTTTCAGCGCTTCGTTAACTTCCTGGCGAAGCTCATCATTTCCGGGTGCGACGCCAACCCCCCAACGGTTTTTGGTTTCTATGGTAAACGCCAAAGCAAAATCTTTGTCTTCTTCTGCTAGCGGAACCATGACGACATCGTCGTCAACGAACCCATCAACTGCACCTGAACGGGTGGCTTCGATCATGTCACCAAAAACGTCGTCGCTCGCACCGAAACTGATCAGCTCAACATCTTTGAATGTCTCAGCAAGTGCCATATTTGTAGAGTTTGCGATGGCACCGATTTTGTAGCCTTTGAGGTCGTCTGGGCTTTTAGCTGGGTCCCCGGCACGCACTATCAGCGATTCGTTAAAAACAGCGTAGGGCATGGTGAAGTCGACGAGGGCTGCACGCTCTTCGGTCATACCTTGACCACACCATACAGCGTCTGCGTCACCGCGTCGCACTGCAGGGATCATGTCTTCCCATGGAACCATAACCCATTCGATTTCAGCGCCTATCCGGTCAAAGATAAGTTTTGCAGCTTCAGGCTCATAGCCGTCTCGGGTGATACCGTCGGGGCTTTTTGCAAAGAGAGGCAAAGCCTCTGAGTCGATGCAAGCAATGCGTATTTTGCGGGTCATGGAATTGCCTCCCAGTACTGTGAGAACTCCCACTCGGTGATAATACCGCAGTAGCGCGCCCACTCATCTTTTTTAAGGTCGAGAATTGTTTTGGTTAGTTCCTCAGGCATCGCTGCCATCATGTATTCGTCTTTCTCAAAGGCCTCGATCGCCATGCCAAGAGTGTTAGGCACAACAGTTCCTTTGAGCACATCACTTCGATCGCCTGGGTCGCCCGGGTCAAGGTTTTGTTCAATTCCATGCTCTATCGCTGCAAGCAGGTAGAGGTGTGAAAGGTATGGGTTTACGCTGGCGTCAGGTAGCCGGTATTCCATGCGGCCGTTTGCAGAGATTCTGATCGCTGCAGCGCGAGCGTCAAAGCCCCAGTCTGTTCCTGCTGGCGCAAATTGACCAGCATCCCAGAAACGCTTGTATGAGTTTACTGTTGAGCCCATCACGAGCATCGCGCCTGGAGTGTGCAAAAGCATTCCGGCAATCGCATTGCGTGCAATGTCTGTTACGTGAATCTCAGTGCGGCCGTCTTCGATAACGTTTTCGTCTCCACGCCACAAACTCAGGTTATGGTGGCAACCATTGCCCATTTTACCGTTGTATGGCTTAGGCATGAAGCTTGCTTCAAGACCCAGTTCACGTGCCGTCTGCTTACAGATTTGTCTGTATACGGTCATGCGTTGAGCGGTTAAATCTGCGTTATCGAAATCCCAGTTGAGTTCAATCTGACCGTCATCTTCGTAGTCACCCTGAATCATCACAAAGTCAAGATCTTTAGCGTAGCTAATAACTTTTTTAAAAACAGGACGCATTTTTTCTAGGTTTTCAACCTGGTATGCGGGGCTTTGGTCTTCTTTTGTGATTACTTCAATCCCCGGCCCGGTCCAAGTCATTTCTGGCTCTAGACCACTTTTTAGAACCAATCCGGTGCGTTCGGTAAATCCTTTGTGAGCTTCGCGGAGAAGTGCACGGCTGTCTAGAGGTAGTAGACGGCCACCTTTTTCGGTAAAGTGTAGCGGCTCATAAGCGGTACAAAACATCCGACCAACTTCACGATCCCAGGGCAAAACCTGGAATGTGTCTGGTTCAGGGAGCGCCCAAAACTCTGTTGCGTGAACACCGCCACCAATTAGCTCACCCTCCCTGCTGGTCTGCAGGTCTGTTAGTGCGGTGCGGTGAAAATAAATCCCTTTACGCAGCATCCGTTCATAGTGCTCTGCGGGAACAACTTTTGCTACAGTGCGCGCACCGAGAGTTGCGAGCATGTAATAAATGTATTTCACGCCGCTGTCCCGGATCTGATCTGCGAGCTGTTCTAGAACCTCTGGTTTAAGGTTTGCTTCTTGATGTCGCGTAAAAGCTGTATTATCTGCGAGCACTTCTCGTAGAGCGGCACCAAAGCGGCCTCCCTTTGATATATCGGACATAATTACCTTTCGTCTTTGAATAGAATTAAAATTTTTATAACTAGCGCACTTTTAGAGTTAGTGGCAACTTGATTGGCCCGTGGTTGCCAGAATCTGGTAACCACTCATCTCCACCGGGGCATGACATGTCAGTAAAGTTCTCTGCGAGCATAGGAATGGCAATTCCCATGTCGGCTCTAGCAATATAGTGCCCAAGGCAGTGATGCACACCGCCACCAAAAGTGTGGTGCTGCTTGCGACTCTCTACAGTGATGTCAATCTCTGGATCTGGAAAAGCTTCTGGGTCTGTTCCACTCGACATTGTAAAAAGATGCACAGTTGTACCCTCTTTAATCTTAAGGCCTTGAAACTCGAAATCTTCGTTAGCTTCTCGCGTTACCCAGCGAGTGGTTGGGTTTACACGCAAGCCCTCTTCAAGAGCTGGTTTTGCGAATCCCTTAGGATCTTTAGCTAGCAGCTCCCACTGCTCGGGGTTACGCATGAAAGTCTGAATGATAAGACCGAGTTGGTTGCGGGTTGTGTCCATTCCACCAAAAAGCATCAAAACGAGTGCGTTGCGCAGCTCTGCGTCTGAAAGTTTCTGGTCGCCCTCTGAAAATTGTACTAGACGTGAAACAACGTCTTGACCGGGGTTCGCTTTACGTTCTTGGATAAGTTCATCAACAAAGTCATAAAGTTCTTGCACTGCTACATCAATTTTTTCGATATCTTCTTTGATACTGACACTCAATGCGTAGCCCACTGTATTGGCGCGATCCGCAATAAATGGCCAGTGTTTGTGGTCAAGGCCCATCATCGCACAGAGCGCTCTGGTGGCGTACGGTTCAGCGAAATCCGCAACGAACTCGATGCTCTCACCACGCTCTAGCTTCTGTTTCATCTCTGCAATAAGTTCGCTAGCTATATTTTCAAATTCAGGCTCTAAACGACGGGCCACTGTCGGCGAGAAAGCTGGGTTAAGCAAACGGCGAATGCGGTGGTGCTCTTCACCCTCTAAAACTAGGAGGTTCTTTGACCACCATTCATAGAAGACACCAGAGTGCACTCCGTGATGGTCTGGCCATTTGGCGCTACCCTGATTTAGGCTCGAGTGTTTGAGCAGACCCGTCACTTCGGCATATCGCAAAACAGCGTAGCCGTAGTTTGTTTCTGCATACCAACTTTTTTCACGTGCTTCTCTGACTTCTTCTGAGTTCATTGCGAAGTTTGGAGAGGCGATGTCTAAATACGGAACCTGTGCGGTGGTCATTCATACTCCTTTGTAGAACCAAATGTTTTGTAGATCCAAATATGTATTACTCATATGTGTTACTCAATATCAACATTAAAAAAATTTTGAAACTGCTATTAAAACTATATGTGAATGTTTTAAGATGCAAGTACATAACATACTTTTCTCAGCTTTCTTCGAAATTTTTTAGTTAAATCATTCACATTGTGAATCTTTTTTGTTAAACTGTTCTGAAGTTAAGCTTTTCAAACGCAAAGGAGCACCAGATGGTGGGGGTCGAAGATACCCAAATCGCCGTTATCGGCAGTGGACCGGCGGGCTGTTACCTGACACAGTCACTTCTGCGCGCTCTACCTAACGCTCAAATTACTGTTTTCGACCGGTTGGCGTCACCTTTTGGGCTGATCCGCTATGGCATCGCGACAGACCATCAACACACTAAAGCAATTACTCGTCAATTCGACAGAATGTTTGCCGACCCTAGGGTTCGGTTTGCGGGTAACGTGCGCATAGGCGAAGACATCGGTCTCGAAGATATTCAAAAAAACTTTGACAAAGTGGTTTTGGCCACCGGACTAACATCTGACAGAAAACTGTCACTACCTGGCGATTCACTACCTGGAGTTTACGGCGCCGGTGAAATCACTCGAATCTTAAACAGCCACCCCGGTGCACCTAAAACGTTGCCAGAATTTGGCAAACGAACAGTAATAATAGGTGGCGGCAACGTTGCAATCGACCTGTTGAGGTTTTTAGTTAAAGATGAGCACGGTTTCGAAGCCAGTGACATTACAGATCAGGTGCTCGAGGCTTACCTAGCAAACCCAGTTCAACACATCACTCTGGCACAAAGGTCTCAGCCGGCGAACTCCAAGGCTGATGCGCAAATGCTAAAAGAGCTAGCAACCTTAAACCGCGCAACTTACTCAACTCAAAATAAATTAGAAGCAACAGAAGATTTCGACCGTGCCCAGGCGGCGCGAGTTAACGCTTTTGCCGCAATGGTTCAAGAAGACCGAGAAATAACAGGTGGCCCCGACGTTGAGCTAGCATTTGGCCATGTTCCCTTACGTGTTTTAGGTGAAACAAAGGTTGAGGGAGTTGAATTCGCAATAGGTGACGACGTAGTCGTGATCGAGGCGGATTCGGTGATCACAGCAATCGGTTTTAATGCGATGGCAGAAGAGCTAGCTGACTTAACGGCTTCACCATCTGAGAGTGGAAGAATAGCAGAGGGGCTCTACCGCACAGGCTGGGCTAGAAGAGGCCCGCAGGGCGCCATCCCAGAGAACCGGGCATGCGCAAAGCTCGTAGCCGATGAAATAGTCCAAGATCTTCAAAGCGATACAGCAGATTCAGCCTCTAGGCTTGGGTTCAACGGTTTGCCCGAACCCGTAAAGCAGCAGTCAATCAGCTTTGCTGACTGGCAGAAAATAGACGAACACGAAAAAGCTACTGCTCCTGATGGCCGGGTGCGAATGAAAGTTTCAGACCATCTTGAGATGGTCACAATAGCTGGCAAACAAAATTAACAATATATTCAAAAGCACAACCGGAGGAAAACCTTGAAATTTACAGTTCTTTATGGAACCGAGTCAGGCAACTCAGAGCTGATCGCTGAAGACGTGGGCGATGCTTTACGTGAAAATCATTCAGAAGTAGAAGTGTTTGATTTGCAAGATTTCGATCCAGCGAGCATAACACCAGACAACTTCTACATCGTAGTCTGTTCAACGCACGGTGAGGGCGACCTACCAAACACCGCCATTCCATTTGCTGAAGCTTTTGAGGCAAACCCACCTGCCATGGAGGGCGTGCGCTACGCCATGTTTGGACTTGGCGACACTTTCTACGAAGAAACCTACAGCCAAGGTAGCGAACACATCGACCGCATGTTTACTGCACAGGGTGCTAAGCGAGTTGGTGAATACGGCCGTCACGACGCTTCATCATGGGATCTTGGTAGCGATCTCGCGTTGGAGTGGCTGCCAGGAGTTTTAGACGCGGCAACCATAAAAGCTTAGCCGCTTTAGCGCGCTAAGTAACTTTTAGCCTGATCGACAAGTTCACCAAAAATCTTTTTTTGGTGTTCTGGATTGGCGTTCGGTTCCTCGGGGTGCCACTGCAATCCGAGCACCCACGCTGCTGAGCGATGTTCTGTTGCTTCAACAATTCCGTCATGCGCTCTAGCCGCAACCTTTAGATTTTCTCCGACACTGTCAACCGCCTGATGGTGACCGTTGCGCACTGTCACTATTGTCTCGCCTAAGATGCTCGCAATCTTTGAATCAGCTTCAAGCATCACTTCTTCATCGATGAAAAGCTCTGCGCTGCCCGCTTTCCCCCGGTGCAATTCCCAGTTAGCGATATCAGGTATCAGTGTGCCACCGTGTGCAACATTCAACAACTGCGATCCACGGCATAAAGCAAGAAGCGGCATATCTTTGTCTACAGCAGCATTGATTAAATCGATGCAAAAAACATCTGCTTTTTTATCGACGCCATACTCATTGTCTGGTGCAGGGCCTTCATACCCGTAACAGCTTCCGTCTACATCGCCGCCACCCAAAAAGAGAATGGCACCTGCCTCCGCAAGCACCGCTTCATTTTCGGGCAGATTAGTAGCCGCAGAATCGACCAGGCGTGGCCGACCACCGGCCGCACGCACTGCATCAAATGCGACCGCCGCAAAATCGCGCGTCATATCACGTGCTGTCTCATCCATGCCCGGAAAAGTCATCGAGCCCACGACAGGAACAATTGGTCCGTTTGGGTCTTCATCACCTGAAGTGAAGGTACTTGGATCAACCACAAAATTAGACATTTGCATCCTTACTAATAACAAAGTCGGGCAGCCCGCCTAAAGCGAACTGCCCGACACCAGCGTCTACTTAACTAACAGTCTACGCCTTTACTTTTACTTTGATAGGCCCTGTAGCGTCGCCTGATGGCGCATCGCCACGAGCGTATGCCTTAGAAACCAGCATGTAGATCCAGCCAAATACGATAACAGCAACTGTTGTCATAAATGTTAGCCAGTCCTCATACCAGGCCCCACCGGTTGGTCTTGGCCAGAGGATATTTACAACTGCAAAGATTCCCCATATTAAAGCGAGAATTGTAACCGGGTAACCCCAGCCACCCAGCTTAAACTGACCTGCTGGTTTCCAACCGAGCACGCGAGCTCGAAGTGATGCGAGCACAACCATCTGGAAGCCAATGTAGATTCCGACCGTACCGAAGCTAACAATCGCAGTTAGAGCGTCTTCGACAAGGAGTGAACCGATGATCACAAGAGCTGGGAAGAGAGCCGCAGCCAGAAGTGAGTACGGAGGAATGCCTGTTCTGTGGTTGAACTTCGCGAGAGTGCTAGACATTGGTAGGAATCCATCACGGCCCATCGAGTATGCGAGACGGCTGGCAGCGGCCTGCAAGCTAATGAGGCAGGACAGGAAGGCGAGCAATACAATTGCTAGCGTTATCGGGTAGAGCGGACCGAATGCTTCCATGAGGATCACAGTGATTGGGTCTTCGACAGTTCCATCAGCGACAGCCTGGAAGTCAGGTACTGCAAGAACAAGCGAGAACGCGATCATGTTGGCAGCAAAACCACCAATGTAAAGTGTCATGCGCATTGCTTTTGGTACACGCAGGCTTGGGTTTTTGATTTCTTCAGCAACGTCGCCGTTAGCCTCAAAACCGTAGTAAGCAAACATACCGATCAAAGCTGCTGCAGCAAATGCACCTAGGTATCCGCCGGGTGCGTCAACACCGATACCCTGGTTATCGAAGAGCACCGAGAAGTCG
>DATJCC010000111.1:0-5469 GCA_035514995.1 Microbacteriaceae bacterium | reverse complement strand
GCCGGCACCTTTGAAGTTCATAACTAATCTGAATCGACCGCTATAGCGCACTAACATTCCTCGCTTCATCAAGGAACCTTTCAGCAAGACACATTTCAGCAAGACACATTTTGCCAAAAGAGTTATTGTCGTTAAAACAGTTTTTGTCTGTGACCGGCAGTTGCAACATCAACCTTTTGATTGATAGTTGTTTCAAACGCGCTTGCGATGTATAAAACTCAGTATCTTGCTGAAATTGATTATATGAGCAATAAATTGGTTTCACGTCGAGGCGCTTGGGTTACGCTAGGGCTGGCTTTAATAATAATGACTACTTTTTTTGGTGTATTTAGTGGTTCAAAGGCTCCTCAGCGAGAGGGGCAAGCGCCAGTTGATTCTGAGTCAATGCAGGTCGCTGCTCTATTACAAGAATTTGACGATGCGGCCACGCAATCAGTTCTTATAGTTGCCGTAAAAGATGACGGATCGAAGCTTTCAGGTGAAAACATTAAAAGCCTAGATGTCCTTCTACCGATACTGGACAAACGAATCGAACTGAGTCAAAACACTAATAAAGATGAAACCGCGATAGCTACAACTTCAGGTCCTATGCTAAGCGATGATGGCGAGGCTGCTGTAATAATTACGCCAATTGAGGTTGGCGATAGTAATACAGAAACAGCCGAGATTATAAAAGCTATTAGAACAGATTTAGCTGATGCAACACCAGCCGGAATCGTAACACATGTGACGGGAGGGCCAGCGTTTGGAGCTGATATTGCATCTGCTTTCGACGGTGCAGATTTCACGCTGTTACTAGCAACGATTTTGATTGTCGCGATCCTTTTAATTGTTACGTACCGATCCCCCATACTGTGGCTGATTCCGCTAACTGTAGTTGCATTAGCAGATGGGCTAGCTGGCAGAATAACAGCGGCGGCAGGTGAAGCGTGGGAGTTAGAGTTTGATTCTGGCATCATCAGCGTGCTTGTTTTTGGTGCTGGCACGAACTATGCACTGCTTCTGATTTCTAGGTACCGTGAAGAACTCGCAAAACATGCTGATCACCGTGACGCTTTAGCAGTCGCATGGCGTAAAACTGTGCCAGCCATTTTAGCTTCCAATGTGACAGTGGTGCTAGCTCTCTTAACACTTCTTCTCGCGACCATTCCTTTAACTAGGGGACTCGGGATACCCGCCGCTATCGGTCTAATCATTGCGATGGCCGCAGCCATCTTTGTGCTGCCTTCTTTTCTTGCTGTTTGTGGCCGCAGAATTTTCTGGCCCTTTATACCTAAACACCAAGAGGCTTCATCGGGTGAATCTGAAACCGATCTTAAAATCAATAAACGCGGTTCAATCTGGAGGTCTATAGCACTAAAGGTCGTGGGGAGACCTGTTGTAAGTTTAATAGCAGGCGCTCTCTTACTGGCGATAATGGCTACCGGTCTCATCGGCACTTCTGTGGGCCTAGATCAAATGGAGAAATTCCGCACAAAGTCTGATTCGGCGATTGGTCTCGAAGTTTTATCTAAGCATTTTCCGGCGGGAGAAGCCGCACCTATTTTTGTGATAACCAAAAGCGAATCCGCTAAAGAGATTCTTACAGTGGTCACTGATTTAGACGGTGTAGTGCGGGCTCACCCGGTAGGAATCTCGCCTGACGAAACTCTCACCAAGATAATGATTACAAGTGAGTACGCCCCAAGCTCCGATGAGAGTTTGGATCAGATAGTGCAGATACGTGACTATGTGCACGGTATAAAAGACTCCGGTGCACTTGTTGGAGGCTCCGTAGCGACCGATCTTGATGCCAGATCCGGAAATCAACAAGATCTTTTACTTATTGCTCCCCTTGTCTTGGGTGTCAGTTTCATTGTTCTCTTAGTGCTTTTACGCTCTTTCTTAGCACCAGTTTTGCTTCTGATAGTGAACCTTGCAAGTGCAATAGCTGCGATCGGTGCGGGCGCGTGGCTAAGCCGAGTTCTTTTTGATCAAAATGCCCTCGATTTGCAGGTTCCTGTGCTAGCTTTTCTCTTCTTGGTTGCATTGGGCATTGATTACACCATATTCCTTGTGCATCGTGCCCGCACTGAAGCCATTGAGCTTGGTACTCGGCCCGGCATGATTGAAGCTGTAACACACACAGGGAGTGTTATTACGAGTGCAGGTATTGTGCTTGCGGCAGTATTTGCAGCGTTAGGCCTACTGCCTCTTGTTACACTCGGGCAACTAGGTTTGATCGTTGGTGTTGGTGTAATTGTCGATACGCTAATTGTGCGCACAGTGATAGTGCCAGCAATTTTCAGCCTAGTGGGCAACAAGATTTGGTGGCCGAGCAAGATACAGAATTAAGGTAGACAATTAAAACATGAGTCTCGTCGCATCACCGCTCAACCATAAACCCGAAGCTGGTCCCAGCAATACACTAAACCTGCTCAAAATGATGGAGCTCGGGCAGCATTTAATCGCGGTTTTGTTAACAGTCATAGGGGCTGCTCGAGCAATTAATGCTGGCGTCTGGGCACCGGCGGCAATAGGTGCTGCGTTTGCAGTTTTTGCTTGGCACACCGCAGGTGTGATTCTTACTTCAAAAAGTGAATCCTCCCGCGCTGTCGCTCTATGGCTGATCGGGTTTTTTGCAGTCTGGGTTGTTTCTGTTGCCGTATCGCCAGAATTTGTTTGGGTCGCATTTTTATTGTGGCTCCTTGCGGGGCACCTACTTCCGCTACGGTGGGGGATCCCCTTTTCAATTTTAATTTTTATAGTAGTTACTATCGCACCGATAATGCACAGTGGCGAAACACAATACGCAAATATTTTTGGGCCACTCATCGGTGGTGTTTTCGCTTTTGGGATCTCCCGTGGATACCTACAGCTGCTTCGTGATGCTGTAGAAAGAGAGAGATTAGTTACCTCACTAAAAGAGACGCATAAAGAAATGGCTGACCTGCAGGTTGAGCTCGCTCTGTCCCAGCGACACTCCGGCGCGGTAGCCGAGCGTACTCGCATCTCGCGTGATATTCATGACACAATCGCACAAGTTCTCTCCTCGATTCGGCTACTCGCCCACGCTGAGACAACGAGGTTACTTGACGAGCAAGTGTCACAGACGCTTAAACAGATAGAAACTCTTGCAGCTGAAAGCCTCACTGATGTGCGCAGAATTATCGCCGCGCTCACGCCTTCAGAGTTGGAGTCAAGCACGTTAACGTCAGCTCTGAAACATATGATAAAGCAGTTACAGGAACAAACAGATTTAGAAACGAAACTACAAACCGATAGAACACTGCCCACTCTTTCAGATGAGGCTGAGATAGCGTTTCTTCGTGCAGCGCAGTCTGCAATCGCTAATGTCAGATTACATTCCCACGCAAATAAGCTTGTTGTTTCGTTAACAGACGTGGGTGACTTTGTGCGCTTAGACGTAGTAGATGACGGTGTTGGGTTCGACGCTTCGAGTTGGGAAGAAGCTGAAGATGCGGATCTAACCGGCTACGGTTTGCGGTTTATGCGCGACCGGATGCGTGAACTCGGTGGCGGGATCGATGTCGCAAGCAATCCGGGTGTTGGAACATCAATATCGGCGTTTTTACCCCTCGATAAAAATCAACATAAAACAAATTTCAAGGAACCACAGTGACTATAAAAGTTCTTTTGATCGATGACCATCCGGTTGTGCGAAGCGGGCTCTTAGCCGTTCTGCAAACTTCTTCTGCTGTAGTGGTTGTAGGAGAAGCGGCTACTGGCGAAGAAGCGATTGCGTTGAGCACAGAGCTTTCTCCCGATGTGGTTCTTTGTGACCTACGGCTGGGTGATGGAATCGACGGTATCGAGACCACGAAAGCTTTGCAGCTGCTTGATAATAAACCAGCTGTCATCATGCTCACAACTTTTGACAGAGACGCTGAAGTAATTGGCGCTATAGAGGCAGGAGCGGTCGGGTACCTGCTTAAAGATGTACCGCCACAAACCATAATCGATGCAATAACTCGGGCTGCTAAAGGAGAGCTAGTTCTAACTCCCGAAATTTCAGAACGTGTTTTAGACAGTATTCGCAATCCACTGCCAAAACTGACCGCTCGTGAGGTCGAAGTTTTAAATCTGCTCGCATCTGGGCAGACAAATAAAGAAATCAGTTCTGCACTGTTTGTTTCAGAGGCAACCGTGAAAAGTCACTTGGTGCACATCTTCACAAAGTTAGGTGTTGAAAGCCGATCGCGAGCTATTAGCGTCGCTCAAGAAAAAGGTCTCCTCTAGCAGATACGCTAATTTTTTAAGATACGTTTAGCCTTGGCAGCAGGCTCCACCGCAGCAACCACCAGATTCTTCCTGCAATAAATCTTCGACACCCTCTGGAACTACCGGTTCTAATGTAGCCGGATCAACAGGGTTTGTATCAATAAAGTATTCTTGAGCCATAATCGTCCCCTTAAAAAAATTTTCCTTCTAAAATTGTACCGCGCGTTTCTGTGAGTCTGGCCCCTCCAACCGGGCCCCAAGCGGCAATGCTCTTTTGACCAAAATCAGATAGTTTATGTTGCAATTTAGAAGCCTCGCCCTCGTCTTGCACTAAAAAGGCTAGTGCAGGCCCCATCGCAAGCATCACTCCAACTAGCGCTCCATTCTGCTCACCGTATTCACAAACCCTTGCTAATTCTGGCTCCAGCTTAAAGCTCGCCGCCTGAACATCATTTCTAACAGTTTCAGCTAGCCGCTCTGCACTCCCAGAGCGGATCGCTAAAAGAGTATCAAGGCTAACAAGGGGCACCTCATCTCCATCACCGATAATTGCCCGGTTTTGATGTCTGTGTTTATCAAGCACGCTGAGAGCTGTATCTTCGTCTAGCCTGGGGCCAACCGGCACTATCACCCAATGGTATGTCCCAACACTTAAAGCTTGACTAAATTCATCGCCGTGTCCGGTTCCTACAGCTGTTCCTCCATCCAACGCAAAACTAACATCAGCACCGATCTTTACAGCAATTTCATGCAGTTGAGCCCGCTCAAGATTAAGCCCCCAAAGCTCGTTACATGCAACAAGAGCAGCTGCTGCGTCAGCTGAACCGCCGCTCATCCCCGCCCCACGTGGAATTTTTTTGTTAATCTCAAGCCGCACCCCGCTTTTAACTTCGAAAGTTTCAGCTAGAAGTCTTGCCGATCGCATCGCTAAATTGTTTTCAGATGACGAAACTGTGCCATATCCGATTGAACCGACCTGTTGAAGAGAGAAATCTGCGCTTGGGTGTGCTATAACGGTGTCGTAAATTGAGACCGCCTGATAAAGCGTAGCTACTCCACGAGTGCCATCTGGGCGCAAACTACCTACACTGAAGCATATGTTGATCTTTCCGGGTGCTTTTGCGCTAACCGGAGCCACAGACAGTTTGGGGTCCATATGTTTAAGTTACCCTGATATGCCCAAAACACTGAAATCGAGACGGTTGCAAGACCGCTTATGCTGAAGTGAATATTAATTCACGAATTATT
>DATJCC010000110.1:0-5122 GCA_035514995.1 Microbacteriaceae bacterium | reverse complement strand
CAGAGTGGACACCAGCTCCATAATGAATACCTCCTCCAACAGTGAAAGGCTCACCGCTAAAGGTGTAGTCATGGACTTCGCCGGTCTTAGAGCTTTAGACCAGGTGAGCCTTTCACTTGGCAGAAACGAGATTGTTGGACTGATCGGACCAAACGGTTCGGGAAAGACCACTCTTGTAAACGTGCTTTCGGGTGCATTAAAGCCAACGGTTGGAACGGTTACGATTGACGGCGCGGAGGTAACTGGATTACCTCCGCGCAAAATCTCTAGAGCTGGCTTAGTGCGCACATTCCAAACTGTGCGTTTATTTGGCACGTTAAGTGTTTTTGAAAACGTTCAACTTGGGGCTTTAGGCGCCGGTATTAGCCGCTCTAAGGCAACCAAAAAAGCAGACAATTTAATCGAGCTGTTTGGTTTGGAAGAGATGCGAGATTCACTCGCTGACTCTTTATCGTACGGTCAAAAACGTATTGTCGAAATTATGCGTGGGCTTGCAACAGAAAGTAACTATCTGCTTCTTGACGAACCAGCAGCGGGTTTAAACGAAGAAGAGAGTGAACGGCTGCTAGGGCAGCTCTCCAGCATTCCTGAAAAATTTGGTTGCGGACTACTGATCATCGACCACGACATGAACCTCATTATGCGGCTGTGTGAGAGGTTGCACGTATTGAATCAGGGCAAAACTATAGCAGAGGGCACCCCAGAAGAGGTGCGCACCAACCCGACTGTGATTGAGGCATATCTTGGTAGCCAAGCTTCAGCTGGCGAAGAACACAACCCGAGCAGTAAATAACTAAACGGAGTAACCATTGAGTCTTCTTGAAGTGAACGACCTCCGTGTGAGGTATGGCGCAATCACAGCGCTTAAAGGAATTGACCTGCGCGTAGAAGAGGGTGAGTTGGTTGCACTCGTTGGCGCAAACGGTGCAGGTAAAACAACCACTCTTGCCGCAATAGCTGGAGCTCACAGAGCGTCAGGTGGGACAGTGAAATTTGACGGGCGCGAAATTCAAGCCCGCAGAAGTGCTGAAATAGCTCGCCGCGGCATAGCTTTAGTTCCAGAAGATCGAGGTATTTTTCCGAGCCTAACCGTTGACGAGAACCTGCGCCTGGGGTCTTATTTCAACCGGGATCGTGAAGAGACCGAAAAGATGCGAGCAGAAATTTTTGAGCGGTTCCCAATCCTGCAACAACGCGAAAACCAGGGAGCAGGAACTCTTTCTGGTGGAGAGCAACAGCAACTGGCAATCGCACGTGCACTCCTCACTAAGCCAAGGCTCCTGATGTTAGACGAGCCCTCGCTGGGGCTTTCCCCACGACTCGTTGATCGCATGTTTGAAATTATAGAAGAGCTACACCGAGAGGGTGTCACGATACTGCTTGTTGAGCAAAACGTAACGAGAGCTCTAGACATTGCAGATCGGGCATACGTTTTAACAACTGGTGAGATGACTGCTCACGGAACACCAGCAGAGATCCGCAGCTCATATGACATCGAATCCGCATACCTTGGCGGATCACAAACTCCAGGGAAGGTGGAATAGCATGGCTGAGTTTTTACAGCTCGTTGTAAATGCTCTGAGCCTAGGCAGCTTGCACGCTTTAATCGCTCTAGGGCTGATCATGGTGTTTGGTATTTTAAAGCTTGTGAACTTTGCCTATGGTGAGCTGATCATGGTTGCCGGCTATACCTGGTTCGTTTTTCAAGGTTCATGGATGCCTTTGGCGTTAATTCTCTTGTTGGCAATCGGCATGGTAGTTTTTACAAGTGTTGCGACAGAAAGAATCGCTTTTAGACCGGTAAGATCCGGCTCAATGAACGCAATGCTAATCACGTCATTTGCGGTGAGCACTGTTTTGCAATCTTCCGCGCTAGTTTTTATTTCCCCACGCCCCAGCGTTATTAACGTGCCGGTCTGGTTTCACACCTATATAAATATCGGTCCGGTGCACATTCCACTTTCGAATATAATAATCCTCGGCGTGAGTGCTGTAACCCTTTTAAGCCTTATGCTAATAATGCAAAAAACACGTTTAGGAATAACCCTTAGGGCTGCCGCTGACGACTTCAGAATGCTTCAGCTACTTGGAGTTAGAGCTGACAAAGTAATCGCTACTGCGTTTGCAATCAGCGGTGTGCTCGCAGGAATTGCCGGAGTTTTGTGGATCAGCCGGATCGGTGCTGTTTCACCAACTATTGGAATGGCTCCACTACTGATTGCAATCATAGCGATTGTTGTTGGTGGAATGAACAGCCTGCAGGGCGCTATCGTAGGTGGCTTCTTCATGGGTGCTTTGCACGTTGCGATGCAGACCTTCCTCCCGCAAGATCTCCTAGCTTTCAGAGACGCTTTCATCTTTGGGGTAGTGATTTTAGTTCTGGTATTCAGGCCTGAGGGAATCATTAAAGGTCGTTTCCAAACAGAAAGGGTCGGCTAATGAATAAGCCCTCACGTACAGTATTGTTGCGCAAGACCCTTCCAATAATAATCATTGTTTTATTGCTTGCTGCCATCGCAGTCGGCGCTGACCTGTTTGGCACTACGATTGTAAACAGGGTCGTCACAGTGATGTTTGTGCAACTCGTTTTGGTGCTCGGGTTGCAAATGTTTATGGGCAACTCGGGTTTGTTATCATTTGCCCACGTAGGCTTCATGGGAATCGGTGCTTACGCTTCGGCAATAATTTCGATCCCCGTATCTCAAAAAGGGCAGTCTCTTCCTAACCTTTATGCTCCTCTTGCAGGCATAGAGATGGGTTTTCTGCCATCGATACTCATTGGGGCGGTCGTGGCAGCAGTGTTTGCTGCCATTGTTGGTTTACCGCTCATGAGGCTTTCAGATACGGCATCGGCCATCTCATCATTTGCTTTGCTGGTGATAGTGCATGTGGTTTTATCGCAGTGGAACGAAGTTACAAACGGACCGCGTACCCTCTTCGGACTGTTGAAATACACAGACTTATGGACCGCGTTTGGCTGGGCAGTGATCATAGTTATAGTTGCTTTCATTTTCAAAGAGTCATCTCTTGGCATGAAACTGCGTGCCTCACGAGATAACGTGCACGCGGCTGATGCCATCGGAATTAATGTAACGAAAGTGCGCTGGATCGCTTTTGTTATCTCGGCTTTTGTCGCCGGACTTGCCGGTGGTTTATGGGCACACTTCATAACTTCGTTTCAGCCGAGCGCGTTTTATTTCAATATGACATTTTTAGTTTTGATGATGCTTATTGTTGGTGGGCCGCAAACAATCACAGGATCAACGATCGGAGTTATTGTTATCACTGTTGTTTCGGAAGGTCTGCGCACGATCGAAAATAATCTATCGATAAGCGGTGTTCTACCATTCAAAACTGTTGGTATGACCGAAATCTTGCTCGCGATTGTTCTAGTGTTTATGCTGGCATTTAGACCCGGTGGTTTTATTCACACAGTCGAATTGGGCGCAAGCGGTTGGGGCCGCAAAGCTAAAACACCCAAGATTTAGCAAAAGAAAGGCAGATAACCATGGAAACACTTAAGTTTGAAGTTGCTCCAGACATTGATCCCGCGCAGCTGGCATACACTTTTGGTGGGGTTGAACCTAAAGCACAAATTAAACCTGGCACGATCGTTTCAACATCGACTCTAGACTGCTTCTCAGGTTTACTCACTAAAGATGATCCCCGCTCGGTTTCTGAACAGCTTAACTGGCAGTTCATCAACCCACAGACTGGTCCATTCTATGTTGAAGGCGCAGAGCCAGGCGACACTCTTGCCGTGCACTTTGTGAGCCTCGAACCAAGATTCGATTGGGGAGTGAGCACCATCGTGCCTTTTTTTGGTGCTTTAACAAACACGGGCACTACGGCAGCACTCAATGATCCGCTACCCGAGCGGGCTTGGTTCTATGACTTCGATGTGCCAAATAAAACGGTCTGGTTTGAAGCTGTCGACAGCGATATGCGGATCCCGCTTCCATTAGACCCTATGCATGGAACTGTCGGGGTAGCACCGGCTGCCGGCGAAGTACGCTCAGCTTTAGCTCCAGGGGACTGGGGCGGCAACATGGACACCCCTGAGATGCGCGCGCAAACAACCGCCTACTTTCGTGTCAACGTGCCGGGAGCGCTCTTCAGCCTCGGTGACGGCCACGCTCGTCAGGGTGAGGGGGAGATCTGTGGTGTAGCTGTTGAAACATCAATGAACACCACATTTATCGTCGAAGTTATTAAAGGTGGAGGCCCAGCGTGGCCGCGCATCGAAAGCGACGAATATCTCATGACCACTGGGTCCGTAAAACCTCTCGAAGATGCATTCCGCATCGCAAACCTAGAAATGGTTAACTGGGTTGCCGAGCTGTTGGAGATCAGCAACCTCGATGCATACCAGCTCGTTTCACAAACAAACCTCAGCCCTGTGGGCAACGTGGTCGATACCGTTTATACGATGGTTTGTAAAGTTCCAAAGAAGATTCTCGGTGAGGCGGCGCTTAAAGCCTTCGGCGGAACGCACGCAGCTCTTCGCAAAAAAGCGCAAGAGTGGGTTGCAGAACAACCAAAATAGTTTTTAACTCACAATTCCACCGAGTTTAGCGACGAAGTAGGTCGCTAAACTCGGTGGAATTGCTTTTTTCTAAGACAAGCTAACTGTCTTCTAAGTACTTACTACCTAGCCCTGTTGTTAGTGATTAGTTTCACCTAGATTTACTAGATTTACTGCCAAAAATGTGAATGTTTTTGACGCTAAAGCAAATATTTGGTTTTTTAAATATGCGTAATCATTACTGATTTATTTTCCTTAAACACTACGTATCGTTCTCTTTAGTGAGGGTCAGTGCTGACCCACTATTCGTCTAATACGAATGCGAGTTAGGGGACGAGATGCAGTTCACGCTGGGTAGCAAATTCAGAAGCTACAAGTGGTCTAAAACTTCAAGCAGTAGATTCAGAGTGATTATTGCTGCAGTCGCTACTATCCTTTTGCTTCCAGTAGGGTTTGCGCCCGCCCAAGCAGAAGATGGCGAGGCAGTTTCACCGGAAGGTAGATCGAGCGCAGTAAACGAGATTGGCGATTTATTAGGACCGGATTTTCAAGAACTAAGCGATCCAAGCAACAACGATCCTGACGGGGGCAGTTCAG
>DATJCC010000109.1:0-27662 GCA_035514995.1 Microbacteriaceae bacterium | reverse complement strand
GGTGAAAGAAGCTGTGTTACCTTTTAAACGTTTTCGCACATACGACGGTCTCGTTGTTGACTCGCTACTTGGACCTGAGATGCGTTCGACAGGTGAGGTTATGGGTATAGATAAAGACTTTCAAAAAGCGTTCTCTAAGAGTCAATCTGCTGCAGGGAGCGCGCTACCCAAACCTGGGGCTACTGTGTTTATTTCAGTGGCAGATCGTGACAAACGTTTGGTTGTACTACCGGCGTTGCGTTTGAGCGAGCTTGGCTATCGTCTGCTTGCTACAAAAGGAACTCAAGTCGTGCTTGCTCGTAACGGGATTGAAAGCGAAGCTGTTTTGAAAAAATCCCAGGGTGATATCGGTGAGACGATTGTTGATCTTATAAATTCGGGCAAAGTTGATATGATCGTCAACACTCCTAGCGGCAGTTCTGCCAGAGCTGATGGGTATGAGATTCGGGCGGCTTCTATAGCAGCAGACAAGCCAATATTTACGACAATTTCTGCGCTGTCTGCAGCTGTTGGTGCGATCTCGAGCGGCTTCGACCGTTTTGAGGTTAAGACTTTACAAGAGTATGAAGCTGACAGACAAGTTGGGTGAAGCAAATGGGTGAATCAAAGTGAACGAACCTAATAACGCTACATTTGGCATGCGGATTGCGCAGGGTTTTGACGTGGGGAAGCGTCTTAGCGTAGGAATTGATCCACACGACGACCTGCTATCCGATTGGGGTCTTACGAATGACGCAGCCGGTGCCGAATATTTTGGCAGAAAAATTATTGCCGAAGCAGCAGACAGTGCTCTTTGTGTTAAACCACAAATTGCGTTTTTTGAACGGTTTGGATCTGCTGGGTTCAAAGCTCTTGAAAGTGTGCTTGAAGATGCGCGACAAGCAGGAGTGCTTGTAATTGCAGACGTCAAACGTGGTGATATTGGGTCAACATTTGACGCCTATGCAAAGAGCTGGCTATCGCCGGGATCTCCTCTTGAAGCAGATGCAATGACAGTGCACGCATATCAAGGTTTTGGCACACTTAAAGGCGCACTAACATTGGTTGAACGAAACAATAAAGGAGTTTTTGTTTTGGCTGCAACCTCAAACCCGGAAGCTAAAGAAATACAAACTGCCAGACTGTCTACAAACGTCACTGTCGCTGCTGCCATGGTTGCAGACGCAACTAACTGGAATCAGAGCCATGACCAACACCAAAAAGTTGGTTCAGTGGGAGTGGTGCTCGGGGCTACTTTAAATTTGACAGATTTTGAAATCGATATTGAAAACCAATCTACTGGACCAATAATACCTATCTTAGCTCCAGGCTTTGGGTTCCAGGGTGCGAAGCTGGAAGAAGCGGCAGATCGTTTTGGTAGTCTCGCTTCAGGCCTTATTGTTCATGAATCCCGAAGCGTTTTAAAGGGTGGCTCGGCTCGCCTTGAAGAGCGGATTCGGCAGCATTCTGAGAAGATAGCGAGTGTTATATGAGTAGTTCCAAAAAAGAAATGCCACAGCCAGACAGAGTCGAAGCAAGTAAAATTGCGGTTGAAGCTCGTCGAGCCAGAGCTGATATAAAAGAGAAGCTGCGCTCTGGAGAAATTTCGCACTTAACCGTTTTAAAACAGTCTTTAGAAGACAGTAGACCAGCTGCAACTTTACGTATAACCGACTTCCTCTTGACTCTACAGGGTGTTGGTAAGACTAAAGTGCCAAAAATACTTGATGCACTACGTATTTCTGAAAAAAAACGATTGGGTGGTCTGGGCGTAAATCAGCGTGCGGCGCTTGAAAAATATTTACGGGACAAACTGAAAATTTCACAGCACTCGAACAAACAAACGCTGACTGTTTTGGCAGGACCAACTGCTGTAGGTAAAGGAACTGTTGCAGCATACATACGGAAGCACTATCCAGAAATTAAACTCTCAGTGTCTGCAACTACAAGAGCGCCAAGACCTGGCGAACAAGACGGCGTTCACTACCACTTCATGAGTGATGAAGAGTTTGATCGCACTCTTGCGGAAGGCGGGTTTTTAGAGTGGGCTTTTGTGCATAATGCTTACCGGTACGGCACTTTAAAAGATTCAGTACTTCAAGCTCAAAAAGACGGAAACGTGATGTTGTTAGAAATCGATTTGCAGGGAGCTAGACAGGTGAGCGTTGCTATGCCTGACGCGAGAATGGTGTTTCTTGCTCCTCCAAGTTGGGACGAACTTGTGAGCCGTCTCATAGGGCGGGGAACAGAGAGTGAAGAGGAGCAGAAACGAAGACTTGAAACAGCCAAGATTGAACTTGCATCAGCAAATGAGTTTGATGAGGTTATTGTTAATGATACGGTCACGCTTGCAGCTGAGCGACTCGCTAAGGTGATGCTTGGTTAGCTCCGCTGTAATCCACAAAACTGGGTAGTCTTATATGGTGAACCTACTTGAGATCATGAACTCTTCGCAGTCAATGCTCTCGTTTCTTATGGCAGACACTGCAACGCAGTCGAATCTTAACATGCGACAGTTCTGGGGAATACCCGTAGCTCTAGTTGGTGCTGTTCTACTTTCGTTTGGTGCTCAGTATCAGTCGCGGGGTCTAAACAAAGTTGAACAACTAACAGGTAAAAGCGCTTCGGCTGGTCTTTCGGGCAGACACATTCTGAGTCTCTTTAAGAGGCCATCTTGGGTGTTGGGCACATCTTTTTTAGGTCTAGCGACGGCCTTTCAACTAGTTTCATTGAGCTTATCGCCGCTTATAGTGGTGCAACCAATCGGTGTTGTCGCACTTATAGTCACCGCGATATTAAATAGTAAGTACTCTGGAGTGACTCTAGGATTCAAGGCTAAAAATGCCATAGCGATGAGTGTTATAGGTATCACCGCATTCGTTGTGATAGCTGCTTTTACTGCAAGAGACCGCACTGTTACCGACGCTAAATTAACTACAATTTTGATCTTGTTCGGTATAGTTCTAGTGCTGACAGTAAGTGCCTATCTGCTGCTACGATCAAAAGCGATCGCTCTAATGTACATCATTGGCTCGGGAGTGCTTTATGGATTTGTTGCAACATTTGCGAAGACCGTCATAGGCAGATTTCAACAAGATCAGTTCGACACGCTAACGTGGATCAGTGTTGTTGCTCTCTTGACTGGCGCTGTTCTTGGCATGGTTTTTGTCCAAAATGCGTATTCATCCGGGCCTCCAGATCTTGTTGTTGCTGGATTAACTGTGATTGATCCTCTAGTGGCAGTGATGATAGGTATCGCTGTTTTGCATGAGGCCAATGATGCTTCCATTTTTGAAATTGTCGGGTTTATTGTAACAGGCATAATCGCTATGATTGGCGTGATAAATTTAGCGAAATACCATCCTCAAACCGGAATGACAGCTCTCATTGCAACCAATACTGGTAGCATCCCAGTGTTCAAAAAGAAGCAATAAGATGCGTGAAGCTATTTTAGGGACTCTCTTGCTTGGCCCGCAGTATGGCTTGCAGTTGCGAAGCGAAATAATAAAACGTACCGGTGGGGTTCTACGAATTAACTCTGGTCAGATTTACCAAACTCTGGAGAGACTATTGCGAGATGGTCTTGTGCACATTTCAGACACCACGCCTGACGGTCTACCTCTGTATGAGCTAACAAAACAAGGCACTGATGTTGCTCTCAAATGGGCTACAACTCCTGCTACAGCAACGCGCAAGCACCCATGGGAAGCTATGGTGATTCAAGTGCTTATCGTTAGGTCATTACCGCAGCAAGACGAGGCACGGCTATTAGAAGCTTACATAATGTTTTGGCAAGAAAATATAGTCCAGGATGGTACAGCGGAAGTTGACCCCACCATCTTATTGTCTCAAACAGCTTCAAACGCACAGGCTAGGGCAGCAATGGAATGGTTAGCTGAGGTGCGCAAATTCGACGAAAGCAAAATTGGTCTTTCAACAATTCGACCAATGCGGGGGAGACCAAAACTTTAAAAACAGAATCTGTATTAACTTTAGTGGTTTGTTTAATTTACTCTAAATAGAGTAGCAATTTTAGAGTCATGAGGTTGGAATGATTAATCCAAGCTAGCTGTCACCTTATAGGTTTCTAAATACAAAACCTTAATTAAACAAATAAGCTAGGAACCCATGTATAGTTTCAGGCAGTTTTAGTCTTCATGCTGTCACTACGACATTTTTAATCATTATGCTGTCTCAACGACATTAATATAGTGAAGATGAATTGGTGGGGCGTGCGGGACTTGAACCCGCGACCGACGGATTATGAGTCCGTTGCTCTAACCAGCTGAGCTAACGCCCCGTGGTCGCCGTATTCGGCAACTTTTCTATCTTAGCGCTTTTTTGTGTAAGAACTAAACTGAGCGAATAGCTACAACTGCATTGTGCCCGCCAAAGCCGAAAGAGTTGCTAATTGCCAACTGTGGTCCGTCTCCAAGGGGTTGTGCCTTTGCAGAAACGCTTAACGGTATTTCTGGATCTTGGTTTATAAGATTGATAGTTGGTGGGGCTACGCGGTTGTGAAGTGCTAGGACGGTAAACACTGCTTCTAACGCTCCTGTTCCGCCCAAGAGGTGTCCTGTTGCGGCTTTTGTAGCCGACACAGGAATAGTATTTATGCGATCGCCAAAGACATTTTTTAGTGCCTGATATTCTGCAATGTCTCCAACTGGGGTAGACGTCGCATGAGCGTTGATATGTGTCACACTATCTGCTGTGGCATCAGCCACATCGAGAGCGAGTTCTACTGCTCGGCTGGCCCCTAGACCCTCTGGGTCGTTTGCTGTGATGTGATAAGAATCTGCAGTTACTCCGCCTCCTGCTAGTTCAGCATAAATGTGTGCGCCGCGTGCAAGAGCATGTTCTTCTGTTTCAAGTACTAGGGCTGCACCACCTTCACCCATTACAAAACCGTCTCGGTCAATATTATATGGGCGAGATGCAGTAGCGGGATCATCATTGCGTCTAGAAAGCGCTTGCATCGAATTAAAAGCGGCAAGAGTTATGGGGTGGATAACTGATTCTGAGCCTCCAGCGATAACAACATCGGCAAGCCCTGATTGTAAGTGTTCATAGGCATTAACAAGTGACTCTGTGCTCGATGCACAGGCAGAGGCGACAGTGCGTGCGTAGGCACGAGCATGAAAATGCATTGAGACGGCTGCCGCGGGTGCGTTGGGCATCAACATTGGTACTGTCAGCGGCATAACCCGACGTGGTCCCTTTTCGCGTAGGGTGTCCCATGCGTCAAGCAACGACCAGAGGCCGCCAATACCTGTCGCCCAATCAACTCCTAAACGTTCTGAAGGCACCTCGGGTGATCCAGCGTCTAAAAAAGCTTCTTTTGCAGCAATGACCGCAAACTGGCTTGAGGGGTCGAGTCGCTTCGCAACCGGCCTATCTAAAACAGTTGTCGGATCGACTTTTGCCTTTCCTGCAAAATTGACAGCAAGGTCATATTTTTCTACCCAATCAAAATCTAATGTTTCGACTCCAGAATGACCTGCAAGTAGCGCTTCCCAGCTTTCAGGAGCAGTGCCTCCGATGGGTGAGGAAGCCCCGATACCTGTGATAACGATCTTCTTGCTCATTGTATGTGTCACCTTTGTAATGCTTTGTTGTTTATATGAGGTAGGCATAAAAGAGGGGCAAGATTGCGGCCCGCCCCTCTTTGCGGATTAGCTTTGCGCGGCAACAATAAAGTTGACTGCATCGCCAACAGTTTTGAGATTCTTTACTTCCTCATCAGGAATCTTGACATCGAAGCGGTCTTCTGCATCTACAACGATTGACATCATTGAAATTGAATCTATATCGAGATCATCTGTAAAAGATTTGCCCATTGTCACGATGTCACTTGCGATTCCGGTCTCATCAGCGACTAGTTCTGCTAAGCCTGCTAGAACTTCATCTTGTGTGGCTGCCATGTTTTCTCCTTATTGTTTTGACTTGGGGTAGCTTAAAATAATTGCTTATAAAAGTTTAGGGTAATTTGACGATTTGTGCGCCATAGACAAGCCCTGCTCCAAAACCTATTTGCAGGGCGTAACCGCCAGACAGTTCAGGATTCTCGTCGAGGAGGGCATGCATTGCAAGAGGAATTGAAGCTGCAGAGGTGTTTCCTTGTAACTCGATATCGCGTGCTATGGTCACAGACTCGGGAAGTTTCAACTTTTTGGCCAGTTCATCAATTATGCGCATGTTCGCTTGGTGTGGTATGAAAGCTACCAGGTCTTCAGCAGAAATCCCAGATTTTTCTAGAGCCTCTTTTGCGACTTTTGCCATCTCCCAAACTGCCCATCTAAACACAGTTTGACCGTCTTGTCTGAGTGTGGGCCAACCGAGTTCTGTTGGATTTTCGCGATATTCGGCAAATGTAGATGTCATGCGGATAGCATCCCATTTACTGCCGTCTGAACCCCAAACTGTTGGCCCGATTCCCGTCTCATCGCTCGGCCCTACAACGACCGCCCCTGCGCCGTCTGCTAATAAAAAAGAGATGCTTCTGTCGCTTGGGTCGACTACGTCAGAGAGTTTCTCTGCACCTATAACGAGCACATTTTTTGATATTCCAGAGCGCACAAGTGCGTCTGCTTGCGCCACTCCATATACATATCCAGCACAAGCTGCAGAGATATCAAACGCTGCAGCTGGGGTTATTCCTAATCTCTCTGCCGCTAATGAAGCCATAGATGGGGTAACAGCAACATTAGAAATGGTCGAAATGATAACACCATCGATGTCTTCTGCGGAAAGACCAGAGCGTTGTATCGCCTCACGGCCAGCTTCAACCGCCATATCGACTGCTAAGAAGTCTTTACTTGCGCGTTTGCGCTGAATAATTCCGGTGCGACGTCTGATCCACTCGTCTGAAGAATCAATCGGTTCTATCAGATCATCATTAGGAACATTTAAGTCTCCTCGTGATGCACCAACAGAAAGAATTTTTGTGTGGGCTGAACCTGTGATCTGTGTCAGCTTTGCCATTTTAATCCCTAACTATTTGTTTCTGATAAAAGTTTAACGGCAGATTCAATATCTGAAGGGGCTTTAACAGCCACAGTGGGGGTGCCTCTAAGCCCGCGTTTGGCGATTCCGGTTAGAGCGCCGGCAGGTGTTAGCTCAATCATTCCTTTGATCTCTGCTTCTTGAAACGAGCTCATGCATAAATCCCACCTAACAGGTTGTGCTATCTGCGAGACAAGAAGTGAAAGGTATTCTTGGCCAGAACTGACGATGCGTCCACTTGCGTTAGTCCAGATCTTTAATGCTGGATCTTTTGCTATCACTTTGTTGGATGCATGTTCCAGCTTTGGGATTGCTGAAGCCATGAAACTTGTATGGAATGCTCCCGCGACCTGCAACGGGATTACACGTGTCCCTCTAGGTGCTTCTTCTTTCAACACACGAAGTTGCTCCACCCGGCCAGCAGCAACAATTTGGCCACCGCCATTGCGATTGGCTGGAGTTAAACCTAGCTCTTCTATTTTAGCTATGACATCATCGGGGTCTCCACCAACAACTGCAGACATCGAGGTGGCTTCTTTAGTTGCAGCTTCTGCCATTGCGCGCCCTCGCACACCAACAAGCCGCAAAGCATCGTCTGGTGAGAGAATTCCCGCAATCGAAGCAGCAGCAAATTCGCCAACCGAGTGGCCTGCAACACCCACAGCTGAAGTATCGGTGGCTCTGGTTAATGCTTGCCACGCCAGCAGACTCGCAGCTACTATAAGCGGCTGTGCAATTGCGGTGTCTCTTATAGTATCGGCGTCACTTTCTGTGCCGTGTTTAATAAGATCGATACCCGAAGCTTCAGATAGCTTTTCAAGTAGTTTTATAGACTCTGCGTCATCAATCCAGTCTTTCAAGAAACCTGGTGTTTGGGAGCCCTGTCCAGGGCAAGCAATAATAATCACGATAAACAGTCTTTCAGAACGAATATCTAACTTTGGTATATGTATACATCAAGAAAATGCCGTTTAGTTGTAGGTTTCATGGTTTTTGGCGACGCAGTGGTCTTTTAGGTGAGATCGGTGCAATTGATCCAATAATCAGAGCTGATTGCAAAAGCAAGGCCTCTCGTGAGCCCGTGGCGTTCCAGCCGATAACCTCTGAAACTTTTTTTAGACGATACCTTACTGTGTTCGGGTGCACAAAAAGTTCACGAGCAGTCGCCTCTAATGATCGGCCATTGTCAAGGTAGCACCAGAGCGTTTCTAAAAGTTCAGGTGAGTGATTTTTTAATGGTTGATAAATTTGCTCGAGAAGTGTTTTACGAGCCAGACCGTCTCCAGCTAAAGCTCTTTCAGGCAGTAAGTCATCGGCTGCTACGGGTCGTGGGGCTGCCCGCCAAGCAGAGGCAACAGCTATTCCAGCTAGGGCAGCGTGAGCACTCCTTGAAGCTTCAACAAGGCTTGGTACTGTAGGCCCTAAAACAATAGGTCCGTCAACAAAAAAATCTGAAAGTCGTTCTGCTATTGCTAGAAAAGACAGTGGATCTTCTTTTACAGCTTCATCTGCTCCCGACTCAGTTTCTGTGCGACCAACTACTAACACGAGCCTGGTGCCTTGCAACCCGATCAAAACATCAGCACCACTATGTCTAGTTGTGCGGCGGATTTGATCTATATCGACCGTGCGATCGGCTGAGCCAACGATTACAGCAGACTCACCATGTCCGTGCCACCCTAGAGCTGCGATGCGACTTGGAAGCTCTTCATCAGTCTCACCGGTTAAAATAGAATCCACAACTAGGGCTTCTAACCTTGCATCCCACAGCCCTCTTGCTTCAGCCGCACGAGCATAAACATCAGCTGCTGCAAAAGCAACATCTCTGGAATAGTGCAGTATCGCTTCGCGTAGGTTTTCACTTTTAGAAGCCACCTTTGACTCTACAACCGAAACGACGACGCGGATTAGTTGTAAAGTTTCTTGCAAACTTATCGACCGCAACAACTCTCTCGGTGCCGCATCAAACACATCAGCCGCAATCCATGGTGTTGATGTCGGATCTTCATACCAAGTTATGAATGAAGAAATCCCGGATTGCGCTACTAAACCAATTGAAGATCGTCTTCCTGGTGGCATCGCGTTGTACCAAGGAAGCGTTTTGTCGAGGGTAGCAATGGTGAGGGTAGCTAGTTCACCAGAAACCTTTCTGAGCCAGGCTAATTCCTGTGATTTGGACTGAATCATCTAGTGTAGAGCTCCTACGCGTCGCCACCGGCGCCGCCGGTAGTTCCTGCGTTAACATCATCTAGTCTGTATTTGGCTGCTGCTTCTTGCACAACTTCTGTCTGAATTTTCCCTTGAGCAGCTAGTCTCTGCAAAACTTTTACCACTACTGATTCTCGATCAATAAGAAAATCACGTCGAGCTGCAGCGCGTGTGTCTGAATATCCGAAACCGTCAGCACCGAGAACTGAGTAATCCCCCGGCACATAGGGACGAATCATTTCTGGGACTTGACTTGCCCAGTCGCTGACAGCGACAAACGGCCCTTCAGCGTCTGCAAGTTTCTCGGTCAAGTATGCTGTTTTTAGTTCACCACCGATGTGAGTAAAATTAAAACGGTCAGCTGCGCGGCCGTCGCGTTCAAGCTCAGACCAACTTGTTACGCTCCAAACGTCAGCTGAGATATTCCATTCTTTTGCTAAAACATCTGCGGCTTCAATTGCCCAGGGAACTGCAACACCAGAGGCAAGAATTTGAGCTTTGATAGTTCCGTCATGGCCGGTTTTAACCCGGTGAATCCCTTTGAGTATTCCTTCTATGTCGACATTCTCTGGTTCTGCAGGGTGAACTATTGGCTGATTATAAACCGTTAGATAATACATGACGTTGGGGTCTTCGTGATCCCCGCCATACATCCGCTCTAAACCGGCTTTCATTATGTGGCCTATTTCGTATCCGTAAGCAGGATCATAAGAAACTACTGCAGGGTTGGTAGCCGCAAGAGCAAGCGAATGCCCATCTGCGTGCTGTAGACCCTCACCGGTTAGAGTGGTGCGGCCAGCTGTTGCTCCAATCATAAAACCACGAGTCATTTGGTCTGCAGCCGCCCAGAATGCGTCACCGGTGCGTTGGAAACCAAACATTGAATAGAAAATGTAAATCGGTATTAGGGGTTCGCCGTGCGTGGAGTATGATGTGCCTACTGCAGTCATGGCTGCAGCTGCTCCAGCTTCGTTAATACCAACATGAAGAATCACTCCCTGCGGACTTTCTTTATAAGCAAGAAGTAAGTCGCGGTCTACAGAAATATAGTTTTGTCCGTGCGGATTGTATATTTTTGAAGTGGGGAAGTAAGAGTCCATACCAAAAGTGCGGGCTTCATCGGGCACGATCGGCACGAAGCGATGCCCGAACTCTTTGTCACGCATTAGGTCTTTCAATAGCCTGACAAAAACCATAGTTGTTGCAGCTTCTTGGGTGCCTGACCCCTTAGCTGCGATTGCATACGTTTTAGAATCTGGAAGAACCAATTCCGCATGCTTGGTGCGTCTTTTTGGTAGGTAGCCACCCAGAGCTTTTCTTCGTTCCTGGATGTATTTGATTGCTTCATCATTTTCCCCTGGATGATAGTACGGGGGCATCTCAGGATTTGCTTCAAGTTGTTCATCAGTGATCGGGATCCGCATAGCATCACGGAACCGCTTAAGATCTTCGAGTCGCATTTCTTTCATCTGGTGGGTGGCATTGCGCCCCTCGAAGTAAGAGCCTAAACCGTAACCCTTAATAGTTTTTGCGATGATAACTGTAGGGCGACCCTTGTGCTCTGTTGCGGCTTTGTAAGCGGCATAGACCTTTCTATAGTCGTGCCCGCCTCTTCTCAAGCCCCAAATTTCATCGTCGGTATAGTTTTCTACCATCGCAAGAGTGCGTTCATCCCGCCCAAAGAAATGCTCTCTCACAAAAGCACCGCTTTCAGCCTTGTATGTTTGATAGTCACCATCAGGGGTGGTGTTCATTAGATTAAGCAGGGCCCCTTCAGAGTCACGGTTTAACAACTCGTCCCACTCACGACCCCAAACTACTTTAATAACGTTCCAACCTGCTCCTCTGAAGAAACTTTCAAGCTCTTGTATGATCTTTCCGTTACCTCGTACCGGACCATCTAACCTCTGTAGGTTTGCATTAACTACAAAAGTTAAATTATCTAGACCCTCATTGGCTGCAACCTGTAGCTGGCCTCGACTTTCAACTTCGTCTAATTCACCGTCTCCAATAAAAGCCCAAACATGCTGATCTGAGCAGTCTTTAATGCCACGGTTTGTTAAATACTTATTTACTTGCGCTTGATATATAGCATTAATCGGCCCAAGACCCATTGAAACAGTTGGAAACTGCCAGAAATCTGGCATGGAGTGCGGGTGAGGGTAACTAGGAATACCGTTTGGAAAAGCAGATTTTTCTTGTCTAAAACCATCAAGTTGTTCTTCAGTTAAACGACCTTCAAGAAAAGCTCTCGCATAAATGCCAGGTGATGCATGACCTTGGATAAATATTTGGTCACCTCCACCAGGGTGGTCTAAACCTCGAAAGAAATGGTTAAAACCAATCTCGTAAAGAGAAGCAGCAGAAGCATAAGTAGAAATGTGACCGCCAACACCTTCACGCTGTGCTCTATGCACAGTGATTGCGGCGTTCCAACGGATCCATCTGCGGTATTCACGCTCGATGCTCTCATCACCAGGAAAGTCCGGCTCATTTTCTGAGGCGATTGTATTCACGTAATCAGTCGTAGGAACTTGAGGAACACTCAAATGCAACTCTCTTGAGCGTTGCAAGAGACTTGTCATGATCTCGCGTGCGCGGCCTGGACCCTCATCACCCACTAAACCATCAAGTGACTCAATCCACTCTGCCGTTTCCTCCGGATTTGAATCATCGCTATCGGGTGCGTATGGATCTTGAATATTTACAGCCATTAATGGAAACTCCTTATGGTGAGAGAGCTTGGCGCATTGTTTTGTGAACAACACACAATACATTCACGCAGATAAGCGTGTACTCTCAACATTACTACCAATTTTTTGTTGGTGGACTGGCAAACATACTTTGTTTAGCAAATGTTAAGGAGATAAATATGGTTATTGCAGTTGGAAAAAAAGCACCTGACTTTACATTGGTAAGCCATGAGGGTGAAGAAATCACGCTTACGGAGGTTTTGAAAAACGGTCCTGTGGCTCTTGTGTTTTTCCCTCTAGCGTTTTCTGGAATTTGCACCGGTGAGCTTTGTGAACTTCGTGACAACCTGCAAGTTTTTGATGATAATCGCGTTCAACTTTTTGCGGTATCTGTAGACTCAAAATTTGCGTTGAAGGCGTGGGCTGATCAGGAAGAGTACAAATTTAATCTCTTATCGGATTTCTGGCCTCACGGTGAAGTCTCAAAAGCTTATGACGCTTTTGTCGAAGAAGCAGGTATCGCGACTCGTGCGACTGTACTCATTGGAAAAGACGGAGTGGTTGTAGAGTCATTTGAAACGTCTCCAGGAGAAGCGCGTAATTTCGCAGAGTACAAAGCTGCATTAGAGAAACTATAGCCTTGTAAAAGTTTCGCTTTGGCCTTTTGCTTCTGAGCGGTTTTGCATGTGGCTTAAGTTGCGATATAGTCATATAGGTTCGCAACGTTAGCGAAACGATCGGGCGGTTAGCTCAGTTGGTTAGAGCATCTGGTTTACACCCAGAGGGTCGGGGGTTCGAGTCCCTCACCGCCCACAAATTTCCGGTTCAACCTAGATATCGTCGATAAGGTTCACTTTACATTGTGTACACATCAAGGTGGTTTCCTACTGTTCCACGGTCATAGATCTTCCCTGGAGAACCAAACGGTGTGTTATAAACTGTTCCGAGCGGCGCAGATCCAGCTAAGACGATAAAGCCGTCGCCGTCACTTACGTATCCACCCGCGTTAATATGTCGGCCTGGAATACTTAATCCTCCACCGGGCAACACACTCTGGCTGTAGTAAGTAAACTTCAAACCTTCCCAGAAGATGACACCTTGAAACATAAGATCACCGAGAGTATATTGACCCGAGGAAGCAGCAGGGGAAGGTGAATTTGACGCTGTTGGTTGCGTTTGTGTCGCCGCGATTTCTGTAGCTGGCTCTTCTATTGCTTCTGGTTCTGGTAAAGGTTCTGGCTCTGGTAGGGGTATCTCTTTTAAAGTGATTTTTAAACCAGAAAATTCAAAAGCGCTCGTATCAGACGATCTAGCAGGCGCGGCGATGAGAGTTTGACCTCCGGTGTAGGCTTCAGCGGCTATAAGCTTGTGCTCATAACTTTGGTAAGCCATAGCAGAATCCATCTGCGCGTCTCTGCCTATATTAGCTGCTGGAAGCACAGTTGCTATGACTATCGGGGTCATCCCGATTAGACTCAATGTAGATTTTAAGATTTTATTCATAACGTGTAAACCAAAGGGTACACCAGCATGCTCTTAAACTGATGGAATTATGAAATGCCGACTTTCACATGAGATCAGCTATTGATGCTGTTGATACTAAGCTGATAAGTTGTTGACCCTTTGCACTACATAAATTAAGGAGGCGCTTCAGAGCGTGATCACTTATTTTTCATCTGTTAGCGGCTATACACACCGTTTCGTTGAAAAACTAGATCTTCCATCAAAACGGATCCCTTTGCGACCTCGAACTGAAGGGATGCTTCAGATCACCAAGCCGTGCGTTTTAATTGTTCCTACTTATGGAGCGGGCCCACACTCTAAAGCTATTCCAAAACAGGTGATTCAGTTTTTGAATGTTAAACAAAACCGTGATCTTGTATGGGGAGTTATCGGGGCAGGTAACACCAACTTTGGGGATGCTTACGCTATCGCTGGTGATCTTATCTCTGCCAAACTGCAGATTCCACTTCTTTATAGATTCGAGATTTTTGGAACACCAGAGGATGTTGAACGCGTTCGTGAAGGGATACCTTCATTTCTTGAACAAAGAGCTGTTGAACTGGGTTATTCATCGTTTGCAGACGCAAGTAAGAAACTTGAAGCAGTTGCAACAGCTCAAATTGTATAGATCAAGGCTAAATTGCCATTTTAAAGACAACAGTTTGGACGTGTTTTTGTCTAGAAAGCCACTTTTTGATCTAATTCAATAAGTTTATTACGTACTGCTTCAGAGGTAAAAGCGAGAGTGAGAGCTTTTATCGCGTTCGTTGAAACATTATCTTCTCGTGCCACCAAAGATACAGCAAAGCGTTCATCAGATTCGCTAGCAATACCATCTATGTCTGGGAAGAGCCCTATTTGTCTCGCAAATGACCCAAGGTTGTAAACTGCATCTGCTTCATCGTATGCAACATTTAAGTTCATTAGTTCAACGCCTGTGAATTTGAATCTATGAGGATTATCAATGATGTCGTCTAGAGTTGCTTCAAATTCTGCGACTAGAGGATCCAAACTGATTAGATTTTCATTCGCCAGTATTTCTAGTGCGCGGCCCTGGTTGCTATCATTTGGGATTACTATTTTTGCTTCATCAGGAAGGTCATCTAGACGGTTGTACTCTCTTGAATAAAATGAGCCAACCACGTAATAGATTGGGGCGACAACAACAAGTTGTGCGTTGTTGGCATCATTAAAATCTTGCATATGAGGTTTATGCTGTATGAAATTTGCGTCTACCTCACCGTCTCGCAACGCAATATTGGGTGTGAAATAGCCACTCGTTTCAACAAGCTCTATTTCGTAACCATCTTCGATTGCAGATGCAGCAGCGAGTACAGCATCTGTCATTGGTGTCGCTGATGCGGCAACCTTAATAACAGTAGTCTTTGTGTTTTGGGTCTCCGTGTCTTGAGTCTCTGTGCCTTGGGTAGTGCTTGAGCAACTAACCACACCAGATAATAAAGCAATAATTAGAAGCAACCGAGCATTTCTAAGTACTTTATTCTTTATCGGATACATCTTCACCTTTCAAAATTTCTTACTTTAACGCTTATCTAGTTTTGCCGAAAGTTTATGACCTACAAATTGAATCACAAGTACGCTCGCCACAGTTATAATTACAGCAAAATACATGAGCACAAAATTATATTGTTGATAGCCGTAGCGCAGTGCAAAATCACCTAGGCCTCCGGCGCCCACAACTCCGAGGATTGTGGAATAGGAAATTAGTGTAATGGTCGCAGAAGTGAGAGCATAAACCAGCCCTGGCCGCGCTTCAGAAAGAACAAACCTGGTAGCTATTTGCAGGCGAGTTGCTCCCATAGCTGTAGCAGTATGTAAAATTTTTGGGTTAATTTCTAACAATATTTGTTCAGTCAGTCTCGCATAAATAGCCACTGCAACAAAAAGTAGGGGAAACGTACCACCTGCAAGTCCAAAAGATGTGCCCATGACAGCTCGGGTGAGTGGAATTAAAAACACTACGAACAACAGGAAAGGAAAAGAACGAATCACAGTAACAAAGCCATCAGCCAACACCCACATGAAACGGTTTGGGGCCAGCCCATCGGCTCTTGTGAAGAAGACTAATATACCAAGGGGTAGACCCAGAAAAATTGCTGCAAGGATTGCAAAAAAAACCATAAACCCGGTCTCGTAAAATGCTTTTGCTAAAGCTGGCCAATTTTCTTGAAGTGTTTGTATCAGGGTCTCAATCATTCGCTCAGATATTTCCTCACTTGATCAAGATACGGCATGCTCTTGTCGGTTTGTAATGGATTAACCGAAACTACTTCCAACATTTGCCCCTTCTCAATTAAAGCGGCTCTGTCGCAGACAGCTTTAACTGCATCAATTTCATGCGAAACAATCACACAGGTCATATCAAATTGTTTTCTTGCCTCCGAGATAAGTCGCAGAATGTCATCGCGTGTTGAAGAATCTAGAGCCGAGGTGGGCTCATCAAATAATATGATTTTTGGATTACTGGCTAACGCACGAGCAATTGCGACACGCTGTCGTTGACCTCCTGACAGGGTGGCAGGGTAGTGATGTAAACGATCTGTGAGACCAACGAAATCAATAACTTCTTGTACGTAAGATAGATCTGAGTCTCCTTTAATCTTTAAAGGCATTGAAACGTTTTGTACCACTGAAAGGTTGTTCAAAAGACTCTCACCCTGTGCTACAAAACCTATATTTCGTCTGAGTTTTAGAAGCTGTTTTTTGTGCATAGCGGTAATCTCATTACCAAACATATTGATCTCACCAGAAGTTGGGCGTTCTAAGCCAATGCAGAGGTTGAGAAGTGTTGATTTACCAGCCCCGCTTTCTCCGACTATCCCAAATATCTCGCCCTTTTTTACGCTCAGCGTTATATTTTGTAGAGCTTTTGCAGATGAATTGTATTTCAACTGTTTGCGATTCGTGGGGTTCTTGTACACTTTGCTGACATTTATAATCTCGATAGCGTTATCGGGCGCAACATCATTTACTTTTGTCATGCAGTCTTTCAATCAAAATTAGTAGCGTGCTTAAATAATTGTTTTATCGTATAAGCACAATTCTAAGTCAAAAAGTTTTCAATCTTAGGCGAAGTCTTCGGCGATATACATAGAAAAGAAATATCACAATGCCGTTTTAGACGGCTTGCTGTGGTCTTTTTTCGCCAGCTTCTATTCTTACCGTTAGATGATTTTCAGGAGGGGTGTATGGGCAGGTCGCAAACATCGAGTAGGCTGCTGGTGGATTTACAGCGCGATTGAAATCAATAACTAAACGGTGAGCATTCAAACGAGTCACCTCAACAAAGCGCACATGTGCGAATGTAGAATCTTCTTTAGTGAGATCGGTGAAGTGTGCTCGCAGAGAATCATCTTCACCAAAAAGAGTTAACCTCATCGCTTGGCCGTTGATTTCAAACAGTGCACTGCCGGGAGAGTCATAATAGTGCTTTGTTCCAGGAATAGCAGATGGAACCTCTACATTCTTTCGCATGTTCGGAATATACTCGGCAGTGATCACCCATGACAGATCAGGTGCAAAAGTATCTGTGCCAGGATAATGAATGCGATTTGCTGTCTCAGGATTATGAGGTCGCACCATTGTGCGCCCAAACCTGGCGGCTATTTGTATTTGAGTTGAACCCCATTCAACAAATTCTGAATCAGCCCCCGTGAAAGGTCCTAGATAGAGCTCGCCAACCGCAGGTTTGTTGTTGTGGATTACACCTTCTGAAGCTCTAAAATTTACTTTGACAAAACCGTCTTTAGTGGCGCTCCATACGCCAGGAATATCTTTAAAGCTCTCTGGATGTTCGCTTAACCAATATAAACCTGATTGACTTAATGGTCCGTATGTTGCAAATCGTTCAGCTTCTATCTCTTCATGCCACTTAGCGTGTTCCTTGGCAAAAACTAACTCCTCATTATGAGACAAAGCGGCTCCTTAGATATTAAATAAGATCAGCTTACAAATACCGGTGATTGTAAGAGTTTGCGATTAAATTAGAGTTTATAAGATTGAGTGAACGGGCTTACTGTCAATTAAAATTCTTTAATTCATGTGTAATCCGCCCACCAAGTATCGTCATCAAAATAGGAATGTTTATAAGCTCGTCAGGTGATGCTGTAACTGGATCAGACGCCCAAACCGTTAAATCACCAACACAACCAGCTTCAATTTTACCTTGATTGTCATTACCACGAGCTTGAGCAGGCCAGAGGGTGTACGCGAGTAAAGCTTCTCTGCCTGAGAGTTGCTGCGCTGCTTCGAACACTGGCGCTGCTGATAGTCCTGGAGCTTTTCGCCCGCGAGCCCAAGCCATTCCAATACGAGGATCATATTGAGCAACTGGCCAATCAGAACCTAGCACTAGTCGGATGCCAGCATCTAGAATGTCACGAACACGGTAGCCATTGTTCCACCGCTTAGGCCCTAAACGCGAACTCCAACTATCGTCGTTATCTGCAGAGCGCCACTGCATATGTAGCGGCTGCATGGACGCTGTAATTTTGGTGTCGCGCAATTGTTCTATATCAGCGTCGGTGAGAACTTCTAGATGTTCAATCGAATGAAATGGCAAACCTGGCCTGTCAGTTAGAGATTTATATACTTTAGCAACTTCAAAAACTGCTGCATCTCCGACGGCGTGCGTGGCGACCAGCATCCCCGCATCATGATATTTCTGTACAACTTCTTTAAAACGGCGCCAATCAAGCCAGAAGCCCTTAGTGCTATGACCGCAGCTGTCTGGAGTATGTAGTAGGGCGGTTCCGGTGTCGATAACGCCGTCACTGAAAAGCTTTATAGCATCTGCTCGCCAAAGTTTGCCATGGTTATCTTTTTCTGCGATTCGAAGGCCAACAGTTGCGTCGTCGTCGCCAACAGCATGCCATTGATGAATCGTTAAACGTAAGTCGAGTTCTTCTCTTTCTTCAAGCTCAGCTACAAGTGAAATAGTTTCGGGTTTGCCATCCATAATTGCACAGCCAGTTAAACCAACTTCTGCAAACCGAGAAAACATTTGTTTTAATTTTTCACGTTCCTCATTACGATCCCGACTCGGTGCTGCCTCGAATAGGAGGTTGTAGGCAGAAGGTTCGCTTAGTTCACCGGTTGGCATGCCATCTTTGCCCATCACAATTTCACTGCGGTCAGAAAATTTTCTGGGCTCGATAATTCCGGCTGCTTCTAAAGCTGCTCTTGTGCCGAAGCCCGTGTGTAAATCGTAAAACATTATTGCTGTTGGTCTGCCAGCTACTGATTCTTCTATTAAGTCTGCGTGGATCTCTAAACCATCAAAAACCGCAAACTCCAAGTTCCACCCGATAAGCCATTCGCCATCACCAAGTTTGCTCTCTTCAATGGAGAGCACTTCCCGTAGCTCCTCTAGCGTTTTTATACCGCCTAGATCTATGCCTGAGGTTAGCTTCACTGCCCAATGAGGGTGGGCGTGAGAATCATACAGTCCTGGTGTTACAACAGCACCTTGGAGGTCTTGAATATTGATGCCTGCTTTAGATGCTTGGGCAGAAATTTCTGCATCATGGCCAACAGCACTTATGTAACCGTCCTCAATCAAAACTGCTGTGGCCATGATCTCAATCGAAGTGTTGGTATGTACTCTGCCGCCTATAAAAGCGATGCTTTGTTTTCTATCGATAAGGTTCATTGCATCGAGCTCTTTCAAAGTTGCGGATGTTTAAGAAGTTAAGCTGACCATTAAATATTGTCGTTATTCTACAGTATGGAGTTATTTAATGGAGGTCCGTATGCGCATAGAAGTTCTTACAAAAAAGAGATTTAAAGAGACTAGTTATGTTTTTGCGAATGCATTTGAACATGATGTAGTTATTTTGCGAATGATACCTATCAATTCACGAAATAGGGTTGAAAAAATTGCTCGATACTATCGTTGGAGCATCAGTATTACTGGGTATCAGAATGTAGACGTTGTGATCGATGATACGGACTCTGTCATAGGAGCAGCAATGTGGGAGCCGCCAAAACATAAACCATATTTAGTTCGTGCAATAAAACCATTTCTCGCATTACTTTTAACAATGGGCAGGAGATGGTGGAGTGAATTGAACGCTTATAGTCAAGCTAGCTCCGGAACTTATCCTGCTAAACCACACTGGCATCTTTCAGAAATCGCAGTTCTTTCGAAGGCCCAGGGGCGAGGGATTGGAAGATCTTTAATCGAACACAAGCTGAAGCTGATTGACGAGCATCAAGATGTGGTTAGTCTTGAGGCAACCTCAGAGGCTAGTAGAAAACTATATAGCCGCTTTGGTTTTACTGATGTCAAGAAGTTGTCAGCTCCCGCAGAGGGAGTTGTTGTTATGAAACGAGATCCTCAGTAGATTTTGTAGCTAGCAGTAGATTTGTAGATAAAATGTGTGTCTGATAGATCTTTTGCTAAAGAGCGTTCAGATAAAGTTAATTATGTCTAACTGCTCAATGTTTCAGCTGGTTAGCTGGCACGGGTTAAAACGACTACTGTGTCTAGATGATCGTCACGTTGACGCACCTCCGCCAAAACTATTTCAAACTCAGACTGATCAACCAACAATGGTTTGAGTTCTTCTTCAGGCGTTCTAAACCGGTGATGTCCTTGATGGGGTGTGCCTGAAGATGAAGGTCCTGTTAAGGGTGCGTGTGAAAGTAATACTAATGACCCTTCGCTTTTCAAACGGTTTAGCGCTGTTTTCAACACGGTTGTGCGAGATGGCACAACATTTCCTGGCAAAAAGCTTGCAGTTATTAGATCATACTTTAACGGCCATCCTTCAACACTCGTTGTCACCCACTGAGCAAGATCTTGAACAGCAAATCGTGTTTTAGATGAAAGGTTTCTTAGTTTGGCCTCTTTTAAAGCCCTTGTAATCGCGGTTGCAGACACGTCTAATCCATAAGCTTTATAACCATTTTCAGCGCACCAAAAGACGTCACCTCCTTCTCCACAACCAAGGTCGAGTGAAACGAGTGCTTGGTGATCCTCACTTTTGGGTTCAACCTGACGCAGTTCTGTCACCACATCAGCTAGTGTCCGGTTAACACTGCCAGACCAAACTCGATCTTTGGATGCATACCTTTCTTCCCAAAAATCATTTTTTGAATCATATAATTTACTTTCTGAGTTGTCTACGCCGTGGTTAGCATGATTGTGTGTATTCATATTTCTATTCTGTCGACAATTTTTAACAACATGGGCACTTAATGCTATCTGCAGATGTTTTAAGAACGACCACATGTCAGATGTGCTTAGTACACTCAAATACATGAACGAGATTATTTGTCCACACTGCAGTAAGGCCTTCAAAGTAGATGATGCAGGTTATGCAGAAATATTGAAACAGGTGCGAGATAGCGAGTTTGAGGCCGATTTGCATGAACGATTACAGTTAGCAGAGCAGCTTAAGCAGGCGGACATTGAAAAAGCAAAACTTGAAGTTACTCGTGATATGCAGGTCGAAGCTGTCAAGAAAGACTCCTTAATACAAGATTTAAAATCCAAAATTGAGGCGTCTGAAATAGCTCAGAAGCTGGCATTAGCAGAAGCCTTAAGCGGGGTTGAAAAAGAGCGCGACGATTTGAAAAACGGGTTAAAACAAATTGAGCTCGAAAAGAAGCTCTCGGAAAAGTCGCTCAAAGAAAAATTCCAGATTCAAATAAAAGACCGCGAAGACGAGATCGAGCGGATTCGCGATATGAAAATGAAACTTTCAACCAAAATGATTGGTGAAAGCCTAGAACAGCATTGTGAAATGGAATTTAATAAAATCCGAGCCACAGCTTTTCCCCGGGCTTATTTCGAGAAGGATAATGATGCGTCTTCCGGCAGTAAAGGCGATTTTGTTTTTCGAGATTTTGTTGAATCAGGCATTGAAATCGTTTCAATCATGTTTGAAATGAAAAACGAGAATGACACCACTGCTACCAAAAAGAAAAATGAAGATTTCTTGAAGGAATTAGATAAAGATAGAAAAGAAAAAGGTTGCGAATATGCTGTTTTAGTTTCATTACTCGAAGGTGATAATGACTACTACAACACGGGTATTGTTGATGTTTCGCACAGATATCCAAAAATGTATGTCGTTCGACCGCAATTTTTCATCCAAATCATCACACTCTTGCGCAACGCCGCTATGAACGCTCTTGAATATAAACAAGAGTTGGCACATATTAAAGAACAAAACATTGATATAACCAACTTTGAAAATGAGCTAAATGATTTTAAAGATCGTTTTGGGAAAAACTACGATCTGGCATCACGCAAATTTCATTCTGCTATTGAAGAAATTGACAAAGCTATCGCGAGGTTAAACAAAGTAAAAGAGGAATTACTTGGATCGGAGCGTAACCTTCGTCTCGCTAATGACAAGGCTCAAGACGTGACAATTAAACGTCTGACACGTGACAACTCAACTATGGCAAATAAATTTGCCGAACTTCAGTGATCTAAATAAACATCAGACAGCATTGGAAATAAATTGAATCAACCATATGAGCTTGGCAGAGACTGCATCGTTTGGTCAGTCGATGGTGTCGCACCTATGAAAGTCATATCCACTCCGGTTAAAAAACCTGGCAGGAAGCTCATGCACTGGCAGTACATTACTCTAAATTACGATATCCCTGGAGCAGTTGCTCTTGCTGTGAATAATGGACGCATTGCGATCGCAAAAGAGTGGAGGCTTCCTATACGTTCTTATGCTCTCGAAATACCTCGTGGGCGTGGCAGGGAAGGAGAAACCACTGCAGCAACCGCAGCCCGTGAGCTTGCAGAAGAAACTGGATTAGAAGCATCTGCAGTTAAAGAACTTGGTCATCTATATCCCGATAGTGGCACACTCAGTGCACCAATCGGAGTAGCTGTAATTAGTGTTAAAGATGATAAAGGTACAGGACATACAGATGGCGAAATATGCGATTGGTTTTGGGTATCAGAGAATGACCTAGACCAAATGATGGCTGAGGGCCGTTTTAACGACGGTATATCAATGGCAGCTTTACAGCTATGGAGAGCACAGGGGTCACCCGTTCCTGAATAGTCGGCAAGCAGTGGCTTGATACCCTGTGAGGTATGAATAAATATTTTGTTAGCGTTTCTAAACTTATTGATGCTCCTGCACAAACCATTTTTGACGTAATTGCAGATCCTGCAATGCACCCTGTTATAGACGGATCTGGATCAGTAAAAAAACCACTACCAGGTAATCCAGAACGCCTAGAATTAGGGGCGAAGTTTGGCATGGGGATGAAGATGGGTAAAAGCTACAATATGCAAAACACCGTGGTGGAGTTTGACGAAGGAAAAATGATTACATGGAAGCCACAGGGTGACTATGTTTGGAGATACATATTTGAACCACAGGGCAACAAAACTTTAGTAACAGAAGAGTGGGACGCCCGTAGAGCCAAAGGCCGCAGAATTATGGCTCTACTGGGATTTCCTCGTCGCAATAAACGAGGTATGGAACAGACACTGCAAAGGCTAGAAGAGCTAGTTAAGAAAAGCATAAATTCATAGCACAACTCAGCGCCTCCTCAGATTTTGTAGTGTGACCCAGATTATTATTGTCGAATTACACATCACGCGTTACATAAACAACTATCTCTGAAAGAGAAGTCAATTTGAACACACGTCTCTTAGCCCCAGATTTAGCTCGAGGTATGATGCTTCTTTTCATAGCTTTAGCTAATGTTTCACTGTATTTGTGGGGCGGGGAGACCGGATATTATTCTCAGCATCCCACAGGTGAGGGCCTTTTAAGCACTTACCTTGCGTCGGGAGTAATTTTATTCATTGACGGTAGCGTGTACCCAATGTTTGCTTTCCTCTTTGGCTACGGAATTACTTTATTTGCTACCTCGCGCCTTGCAAAAGGTTTACCTCTCAAAGAAGTGAACCTTATGCTCCTGAGACGCCACATCTGGCTGTTAATATTTGGGGCAGTGCACGCGATTCTATTATTTGCAGGAGATATTTTAGGTGCTTATGCGCTTACAGGTTTGGTCTTAGCTCCTCTGTTAGTGCGTGCAACAGAGCGCACTGTGCGTATCATATTGTGGAGTCTTGGCGGCATAATAGCTGGGACGATGATTCTTGGAACTATCAGTTTAGTCTTACTGCAGCTTTTGGTACCGCCACAATTTCTAGACTTCCAGTCAGGGGTTGAAGGTGACATACCCAGCATTGCTTTTTTAATGAACGGAATAAGTAATTACCCACTAGCGATGCTTAGTAGATTCGGTTTGTGGATCGCGTCTAGCATAAGTGCTCTTCCAACCTTAATAGTGCCTTTTACCGTGCTTTTAGGGGGGTATGCGGCACGCTTTAATTGGTTGGAAGGGCTTTCTAAAAGCTTTAGGTTAAAGCCTGTTGCCTGCTGGGGGATCTCTGTTGGAGTGATTGCATCACTACCTTTAGCGCTTCACCACTTGGGGTTATGGGAGCTAAACAGCTTAAACTTGATCAGTTTTCAGATTTTATCTCAACTTTTTGGGATAGCAAATGGGATCGGATATATTGCTTTATTTGCTTTATTAAGCAGAAGATCTGGCTTTTTAATAGATGCTATTTCTGCGATAGGCAAGCGTTCGCTGAGTTTTTATTTATTTCAGTCTATTATTTTCGCTCCGCTTCTTGCCGCTTGGGGGTTCGGTATTGGGTCGCGAATTGACTCTGCGACAGCCTACTTAATAGCTACGTCTGTCTGGATTTTTTCACTTATTTTCGCAATGTTGTTGGAAAGAAAAAATACAGCCGGTCCCGCAGAACATATTCTCCGTAAACTCACTTATGGTAAATATACGATCACAGCTAAATGAAGATGCCAGAGCAACTTGTAGTAATACCTGCTTGTAGTAATACCTGCTTGTAGTAATACCTGCTGGAATCATTTCAAAAGAATACCTTGCACCAACAAGCAAAAGATGCAACACTGAATCACTAGGTGTTTAGCCATTTTTAGTCACACCCACAATTAGTATTGGAGGGAAAGCAGTGATACCTACAAGTAGAAGAGTTACGGGCACTGTGATTCTTACATTCGGCCTCGTCTTCGGAATGGCTGCTTGTTCAAATCCCGTCGAAATGTTGATGAACAAAGGAGTTGAGTCTGCGTTAGGAAGCGCAATTGGCTCAGACCTCAGCATAGACACTGGCAAAGGAGCTTCTCTTCCGGAGGGGTGGCCAGATGTTCCTACACCCAAAACAGCACCAACATACGCGTTGAAAGCTGAGGACGGTTACACGGCAGGCTTTTTGATCAATAAGTCTGAAATGAATCAGATTATTTCAGACTTAGAAACGCAAGGATTCGGCGAAGAATCTTCAGTAGATTTGGGCGATGCAAAGATTCTTTATTATGATAATGGAACCTACAATGTCGCAATAATGATGGCTCCTGAATCTGATGACGAAATTATGCTCAGTTATACAATAATTAAAGCTAGTGAGTAAATGTGAGCTAATGTCTCACTCTGTTTTACTCGGGTAATCTGCTTCTGGGTAATCTGCTTCAAAGTTGCTTATTTGCCCACCAAGTAGCTGATTGTTAAAGGTTGTTGGGAATGGTCTTTTAGGATCAATAAAATCTCCAGATGATTGTCGCTTTAATCTGCGAATCACCCACGGCACTAAGTGTTTTTTTGCCCACACTACGTCTTCTTTACGCGCATGACGCCAGCCTTGGTGAGTATATGGTGGCGGTGTTAAGGGAGATAAATTATGGGGCACTCCCAAGGCATCCAAGGTAGTAACAGCAACTATGTGATGACCTAAAGAATTTAAATGCAACCGATCTTCAGACCAGTATCTTTTGTCTTTAAGCTCTGGGGTTGCCCATTGATCTACAACTATGCAATCGTATTTTTTAGCGGTTGCTCGCAAATTTTCGTTGTAGATTGCTACTTTTCCTCTGATAGATCTAAACACGGGTGAAAATCCAACGTCAACTGCAGTGAACAAGATGATGGTAGCTCCACTTGTTGCGAGTCTGGCCACCACACGTTCAATTTTTGCCGAAACAGTATCTGGGTCTGATTTTGGTCTAATGACATCATTTCCACCTGCAGAAAAACTGATCAAATCAGGTTTAAGTTCTAACGCGTTATCTATTTGTTCGGTACTAACTTGATCGATGAGTTTGCCACGCACAGCTAAGTTAGCGTAAGCGAAATCGGGGCTGAATGCTGCAAGCGTCTCTGCTACACGGTCGGCCCAACCGCGTAAACCGCTTGGAGCCGAGGGCTCAGGATCGCCAAGGCCCTCTGTGAAAGAGTCACCTACTGCTACGAACCGAGACCAGGGCAGTTCGATTTTTTTGTTTTCCATTTATCTCCCTCAAGCAATCTCAGACAATTTCGTTAACTGATATCAGCCGTTACCGATATTGTAGATGTTCGTGGCGGTAAATGAGTTGGATTTTGATAGGGCTAGGTCTTTACCTCCCGCTTTTCCCGAACGAGCATCTTGGGGCACCGCACAAACCTTGCGTGCTTGGCAAGAGGAAGCTCTTCGTGCATACTTTGAAAAAGAACCACGTGATTTTCTCGCTTCAGCCACGCCAGGTGCCGGGAAAACCACTTTTGCTCTGCGTTTAGCCTCGCAACTGAGAGCTCGGGGGACTGTACAACAGATCATTGTTGTTGCTCCCACAGAGCATTTAAAACAGCAGTGGGCTGATGCAGCTGCACGTGCTGGTATCAAGCTGAATCCCAATTACACAAATGCAGACGGTCAAGCCTATGGTCGTCACTTCCACGGTGTAGTTGTCACCTATGCACAGGTTGCGATGAAACCTGTACAACACAGACTGCTAACTGAAAGAGAAGAAACCCTGGTCATATTAGACGAGGTGCACCACGGTGGGGATGCTCTGAGCTGGGGTGAGTCTATCGTTGAATCCTATAGCGGGGCGACTCGTCGATTGTCGCTTACAGGAACACCCTTTAGATCTGATGATGCCCAGATACCGTTTGTTATTTATGATCCAAAACCTGATGGCACAAAAGTATCTTCAACTGATTACGAGTATGGTTACGGACGGGCACTTGCTGATGGGGTTGTGCGACCTGTTGTATTTATGGTCTATGCGGGGAAAATGGAGTGGCAGACCTCAGCTGGTGAAGTTATGGAGGCTAAGCTAGGTGAAGGAAACACCACTGATATCACTAAGCAGGCTTGGCGAACTGCTTTAGATCCGGCTGGTGAGTGGATAAATAAAGTGTTGCACGCTGCAAACGTACGTTTGACCGAAACCCGCAATCATATTCCTGACGCAGGTGGGCTTGTGATCGCAACTGATCATGCTTCAGCTAAAGCTTATGCCCAGATTTTGAGTCTATTAACCGGTGAAGAAATTGCTTTAGTGCTCTCTGATGATCCCACCGCGAGCTCTAAAATTGAAGATTTCTCAAGTAGCAATGCTCGTTGGATGGTTGCGGTACGCATGGTCTCTGAGGGAGTTGATGTGCCTAGGCTGGCAGTGGGAGTTTATGCAACAAGTTCTGCAACACCACTGTTTTTTGCACAGGCTATTGGTCGCTTTGTTAGATCACGCAGGCGGGGAGAGCTCGCTTCAGTATTCATCCCTAATGTGCCTGTATTGATGCAATTAGCTGCCGAGCTTGAAAAAGAACGCGGCCATGTGCTTGACCTGGTGGGAAGGGCAGAAGATTGGCATCTAGAGGATGCACTCCTTGCAGAAGCTCAGCGTGAAGATATTGCTTCTGATGAGTTAAACCAGGAATTTGTTTACCAAGCGATAGGGTCTGATGCTCACTTTGATCGGATTGTTTTTGATGGTGCGGATTTTGGCGGTTACGCTTCAGTAGGCAGTGAAGAGGAACTGGATTTTTTGGGTCTACCTGGAATTCTGGATCCTTCAGAGGTACGTGTACTGCTAGAACAAAGACAATCAAGACAAGCAAGAAGGACCGCACAAAAGCAGGGTTTGAGCGAATACGCTCCTGAAAGAGCTGAAGAGCCGGAGGCTTTACACAGAACTCTAGGAGAGCAACGTAAGTTATTAAACAGCCTTGTCGGTATGTACGCAAAAGTTAGTGGGCAACAGCACGGTTCAATTCATAATGAATTAAGAAGAATGTGTGGGGGGCCTCAGGTGGCTAGAGCGTCTGTCAGCCAACTGCAATCGAGAATTGATGTCTTGAGGCAAAGACTCAGATCATAAGTTTGATATATTAGCTGTTTGCTCTTATTCGAACCAATAACTGGAAAATGGATTAAACATGAAACACAAATTT
>DATJCC010000108.1:0-4098 GCA_035514995.1 Microbacteriaceae bacterium | reverse complement strand
GCGCTTCTTGGTTTGTCTGCATGCGCCGTAAACGAGATGGGAATCAATGATTCAAACCTAACAACCACCGGAGGAGAAGTTAAAGCCTCAGGAAACCTTGTTGGCGCAGGAGCATCCTCGCAGGGCGAAGGCCAAAACGCGTGGATAGCTTCGTTCATAGACGTTAATCCCAATATTGAAGTTACTTATGATCCCGCCGGTTCGGGTGCTGGTCGTGAAAACTTTCAGCAGGGAGCTAGTAGCTTCGCCGGTTCGGATCGCGCGTTTAACCTAGAAGAGATATCGGCAGGCCCATTTGCGGCGTGTACGCCGGACTCAGATCTCGTGGAGCTACCAGTTTATGTTTCACCGATTGCCATTGTCTTTAACATCGAAGGTGTTTCTGCTCTCAATCTAGACGCTGCGACAATCGCAAAAATGTTTACTGGCGAGATTAAGAAGTGGAACGACCCGGCAATCGCCGAACAAAACCCCACTGTCACGCTGCCTGAACTAGAAGTGACAGCAGTGCACCGAGCCGATAAGTCTGGCACAACAGGTAATTTTACGGACTATTTGTCAGCAGCTGCACCAGATGTATGGAGGCATGGATCTGTTGAGGAGTGGCCCATTGAAGCTGGTGAGGCGGCGCCACAAACATCTGGTTTGATTAATGCGGTCGTCGGGGGTCAAGGAACCATCGGTTATGTTGATGCTTCACGGGCTACTGATCTCGCAACTGTCAGTTTGAAAGTGGGAGACCGATATGTGCCATATTCACCGGAGGCTGCAGCCGCGGTTCTTGACGCTTCAGAGTTTGAAGCTGAACGAGCAGCCACAGACCTAGCGATCAATATTGACCGCACTGCAACGGCCGGCGACGTTTATCCCCTAGTTTTAGTCAGTTATTTGATCGGATGTGAAAGCTACGCTGATGATTCCAAAGCCGCTCTCGTCAAAGAATACTTCAGCTACGTAGCTAGCGAATTTGGTCAAAAAATAGCTCAAACGAACGCGGGATCTGCTCCTATCAGTGATGAGTTACGTGTAAAGGTTGAAGAGGCAATTGCTCAAATTGATTAATACCGGAAACCGACGCGGTGACCGTATATTTAGCGGCCTCACACTAGCCGCCGCCGCTGTGCTCGTGTTAGTGCTCGGTTCGGTCGCTGTTTTTCTCATCACCCAGAGCATCCCAGCCTTTACCGCTAACGAAACAACAGCCTCACTGTTGGACAGCACGTTTTGGGCGTACGCTCTGCCACTACTGTTTGGGACCGTTTGGGTCTCGGTGTTGGCGCTAATCATGGCGGTCCCAGTTTCAATAGGCATAGCTTTGTTCATTACCCACTTTGCTCCGCGCAGGTTGGCAGGGATTTTAGGAAGCCTAATAGATCTTTTGGCCGCTGTGCCTTCTGTGGTGTTTGGCTTATGGGGTGTGGCTGTTCTTGCGCCTGCTCTGCAACCAGTGTTTGCATGGTTGGTGGAAAACGTTGGCTGGTTTCCACTATTTGAAGGGCCGGTTTCGGCTACCGGACGCACTATTTTGACGGCGGCGGTTGTTTTGGCGGTCATGATTTTGCCGATAATCACGTCTTTGACGCGTGAAGTCTTTAAGCACACTCCAAAACTTAGCGAAGAGGGCGCGTTGGCATTGGGAGCAACGAAATGGGAGATGATCACAATGACTGTCTTGCCTTTTGGCCGGTCTGGGATTCTGTCTGCATCGATGTTGGGGCTTGGTCGTGCGCTCGGAGAAACGATGGCTGTAACTATGGTTCTTTCAGCAACCGGAGGCATCTCTTGGCAGCTACTAACCTCACAAAACCCCTCGACAATCGCAGCAAATATTGCGTTGACCTTTCCCGAGGCTTATCAAACAAACATCAACGTTTTAATCGCCACCGGGCTGATGCTTTTTGCAGTCACTTTTTTAGTGAGTGCAGTAGCCAGGCTTATTGTGAGGAGGTTAACAGTTGCTTAAAAATACGGTTTCTAAAACCCGCAAACTAAAAAATGGTGTTGCTACTACCGCCGTTTCGTTAGCGTTTTTAATCGCAGTCCTACCGTTGGTGTCAGTTATTTACACAACCATTTCGCGTGGATTTGCACGGTTAGATATAGAATTTTTTACCTACTCCATGCGAGGTATCGTCGGCGAAGGCGGCGGTATACTACATGCGATCGTAGGGACTCTTCTCATAACGCTCGCGGCGGTGATCATTTCGGTCCCAGTAGGGATTTTGACTGCCGTTTACCTCGTCGAATATTCAAAACCCAAAGCTGCTAGCGCCATCACATTCCTTGTCGATGTAATGAGCGGAATCCCCTCAATCGTCGCCGGCCTTTTTGCATACGCGGTGTTTGCCTTGATCTTGGGACCGGGCACAAAACTTGGTATTGCTGGGGCGCTCGCTTTGGCGTTACTAATGATTCCGACGGTTGTGCGTTCGAGTGAAGAAATGCTGAGACTTGTTCCTCGAGATTTGCGTGAAGCAGCGCTAGCCTTGGGTGCACCCAAATGGGCAACAGTTTTGAAAATGGTCATTCCAACCGCTTTAGGCGGCATAGTAACCGGGGTGCTTCTTGGGATTGCGCGCATAATCGGTGAGACTGCTCCGCTACTGATTGCGGCCGGGTTTACCGCAAGCATGAACTACAACCTTTTTGTCGACCGTATGCAATCTCTACCCGTCTACGTTTACACCCAAATTTCTAACCAAGGCAACCCAGGCTGGGCGTTTGAAGATCGAGCGTGGAGTGCCGCGCTGGTACTCATCTTGATTGTTCTCGCTCTCAACCTCGTGGGCAGACTGATTGCCCGATTCTTTGGCACCAAAAGCACACGCTAAATTAAGCAGATTTTAAATTAAGGATCTACAGTGGCTAAACAAATACAAATCTCTGACCTCAACGTTTATTACGGAAAATTTCGTGCGGTAGAAAATATTAACCTAACCATTGCACCTAACTCGGTTACAGCATTTATCGGGCCTTCTGGCTGCGGCAAATCAACACTACTGCGCTCGATTAACCGCATGCACGAGATGACTCCCGGAGCGTATGTTGAAGGTGAGATAAAAGTGGGTGACACAGGAGAAACAGGTAAAAGTATCTATGATGCTGATGTAGACCCGGTTAGTGTACGCCGCCAGATAGGTATGGTCTTCCAGCGCCCCAACCCATTCCCGACGATGTCAATACGCGAAAATGTGCTCGCGGGGGTGCGCTTAACAAACCGTCGTATTAGCTCGAGCGACGCTGATGATCTTGTCGAAGGATCACTGCGTGGGGCTAACCTCTGGAACGAGGTTAAAGACCGTCTAAACGATGGGGGTGGTGGGTTGTCAGGTGGGCAGCAACAACGTTTGTGTATTGCCCGCGCGATCGCTGTTGAGCCAGAGATTTTGCTGATGGATGAGCCCTGCTCTGCCCTAGACCCGATTTCAACGCTCGCAATAGAAGACTTGATAGCGCAGCTGCGTGAGGAATATACGATAGTGATCGTCACTCACAACATGCAACAAGCGGCCAGAGTTTCAGATCGCACCGCTTTTTTTAACCTTGCCGGGGTGGGGCAGGCTGGAATGCTCGTAGAGGTTGGCGACACTTCAGATATATTTAGTGCTCCAAAGGTTCAAGCCACAGAAGACTACATCTCTGGTCGTTTCGGGTAGGCTACAACGGCTTCTGGCGCTTAGCCCAAACATTTGTTGAAGTTTTAGCTGAGCAGACGTTGAATGCGCTGAATCCCTTCAACAAGAGCGTCATCGCTGAGCGCATAGCTAAAACGAAGGTAACCACTAGGTCCAAATGCTTCACCCGGCACAGCCGCAACCTCAGCCTGCTCCAATATCAAATCAGCAAGCTCTAACGAAGTTTTGGGTGTAACACCGTTGATATCGCGATCCAGAGCGCCCTGCACATCTACATAAGCATAGAAGGCGCCCTCTGGCGTTGGGCATATGAACCCGGGCACTTTGCTGAGCTCTGCAACAATCAGCCCACGCCTACGGTCAAAGGCTTGACGCATGTCTTCAACGACCTGTTGCGTGCCGTTTAGAGCTTCTGCTGCAGCAATTTGAGCGACGTTGTTGATGTTTGAGGTCATATGAGATT
>DATJCC010000107.1:0-28325 GCA_035514995.1 Microbacteriaceae bacterium | reverse complement strand
GGTAGGTTAATAGTGTTACGGCGGCGATAGCGTCAGGGAAACGCCCGGTTACATTCCGAACCCGGTAGCTAAGGCTGACAGCGCTGATGGTACTGCAAGGGGGACTTTGTGGGAGAGTAGGACACCGCCGGACTTCTTTTTGGGAGGGTGGGGTAGTTAGGGAGATTGTTTTGGTCTTTCTTTCTGCTCCTCTCTCCCTTTTTTATACCCAAAACAACACAACCACTTGATTTGCTACAACTTGGTTTGCTGCAACTTGGTTTGCTGCGGTGGTGAGTGTTTAAAACGCATACATCGTTAAGGAACGAACAACGTTTAATAAGTTTTAAGAAGTATTAAGAAACAAAGCAACAACACAGAACGCCTCACAGTGGTTCCATGCAATAATCTCACCTGACACATTAATTTTATCATGTCTAAGTCTTAGGCTTTATCTATGACAATAGATCTCGAATCTCTTTATAAACACTTTCATCAAAATCCAGAACTTTCGTTCCAAGAGTTTAATACCGCAAAGATTTTGACCGACCATCTTCACGATTTAGGGTTTCAAGTCGTAGATAAAGTTGGTGGAACCGGCATCTTAGGTATCTTCAAAAACGGTGACGGACCCTGCGTTTGGATGCGTGCTGACATGGATGCGCTACCAGTGCAAGAACAATCCGGCAAACCCTATGCTAGCAAAGCAATGGGTGTCGATAGAGACGGCCAAACAGTGTCAATTATGCACGCCTGCGGTCATGATATGCACATGACAGCGATGATCGGGTTCGCAGAAACAATGGTATCCGATTTAAACTCTTGGGCTGGGACCCTTGTCATCGTATTTCAGCCTGCAGAAGAACTTGGTGCTGGAGCCCGAGCAATGCTAGACGATGGTGCGCTGAATAAAGCGCCAAAACCAGATATTGTTCTAGGTCAGCATTTATCCCCAGTCCCAGCAGGAACAGTTAGATTGCACGCTGGAACCCAAAACGCCGGCTGTGACACATTACGCGTTACCCTACACGGGCGGGGAGGTCATGGCTCTCGACCGCACACAACAGTTGATCCGGTCGTCATGGCAGCGGCGGTGGTTATGCGGTTACAAACAGTTGTCTCCCGCCACATCAACCCTCTTGAAATGGCGGTCGTGACAGTTGGTGCGATGCACGCAGGTCTCAAAGACAACATAATCGGTGACGAAGCCACCCTTGAAATTAGTATCCGCTATGCCAAAGATGAAGTGCGATCCCAACTCATTAATCACATTACAAGAATCGTTAACGCAGAAGCAGAGGCCTCAGGCGCAGAAACGTCTCCCACGATAGAAATTTTAGAGACTCTTCCCCCAACGATTAATGATAAAGAAGCTGCAAATAGATTGTTTCAAAGGTTTGAAGACACCTTTGGCATTGATCAAGTTAGCGATCCAGGTATGTCTCCGGGAAGCGAAGATGTGTCTTGGTTTGCACGCGATGCTGGTGTGCCCCTTGTGTTTTGGTACTGGGGAGGATGGGACGCAGCTGAGTATTTAGAAGCTGAACAAAAAGGTACAGTCGATAGAGATATTCCAACAAATCATTCACCATTTATGGCGCCTGTGATTCACCCAACAATCGAGACTGGAGTGCGTGCACTAGAGGTCGCAGCAAAAGAATTCCTACAGTTGTAATTTGTGATTAAACTGTAACGCCAGAACCCTTTTTAAGACGACCAGCATTAGTATACTCAAAGGGTGTGAGGGACGATGGTCTACCCACAGGAACTTCAATTGAAAGGAAATAGTATGCGCCAAAGAAAGCTCCGAAAACTCGGAGGATTCGCGGCTGGAACAGTCGCGGCTGCGCTTGTGCTGACTGGCTGTGTAGCTAGTGAGAGAGACAACACTGACACAGATGCGGGTGCATCGAATGGAGAAGATTCAAGCCAGGTCGATAGCACTTTCATTTTTGCTGCTTCAAGTGATCCGGCTAGCCTCGATCCTGCGTTTGCGCAAGACGGTGAATCTTTTAGGGTTTCACGCAATATTTTTGAGGGACTCATTGGCGTGCAACCTGGAACCGCTGATCCTGCACCGCTTCTGGCTGAAAGCTGGGAATCAAGCGAAGACGGCATGAGCCACACCTTCCAGCTCAAAGAAGACGTGAAATTTCATGACGGCACTGATTTTAACGCAGATGCAGTTTGTGCCAACTTCGAGCGTTGGTATAACTGGGAGGGCCTAGTAACCAGCCCCACATTTGCTTACTACTACGGCAAACTATTTAACGCATTTGCTGATGACCCAGAAAACGCGGTCTATAAAAGCTGCTCCGTTAACGGCGATGCCGAAGTGACAGTTGAGTTGAACAAGCCATTTGCTGGTTTTATCGCTTCTCTCTCACTGCCAGCCTTTGCAATGCAGAGCCCAACAGCTCTGGCAGAGTACGATGCTGACAATGTGGGTGGAACCGAAGAATCTCCAACAATGCCAGAATATGCAACATCACACCCCACTGGCACCGGGCCATTTGAGTTCGTTGAATGGGCACCAGGTGAACAGGTTGTGCTAACAGCTTTTAACGATTACTGGGGCGAGCAAGGCCAGGTACAAGACATCATCTTCCGTGTTATCGATGATCCAACAGCGCGCCGTCAGGCACTCGAATCGGGTTCAATCGACGGATATGACCTTGTTGGTCCAGCTGACACACAAGCACTTGCAGACGCTGGCTACCACATGGAGTCACGACCACCGTTTACTATTCTGTATTTGGCATTCAACCAGCAGGTTGAAGAGTTGCAGGATATGAAAGTGCGTGAAGCAATTTCACACGCTATCGATAAAGATGCGTTGATCAACCAGGTTCTTCCAGAAGGAACACAGAAAGCAACACAGTTTATGCCACCGGTTGTAAACGGTTACAACGAGGGTGTAACAACCTATGAGTACGATGTTGACAAGGCTAAACAGCTTCTTGAAGAAGCAGGTTTTGATGAAAGCAATCCTCTAACGCTTGACTTCAACTACCCTGTTAATGTTTCTCGCCCATATATGCCAGCTCCAGAACAGATCTTTACCGTTCTTGCAAGTCAGCTTGAAGAAGCAGGCATTAAGGTAAACCCAATCACAAACGAGTGGGTTGACTATATTAACCTAACAACAGGAACAGACAATCACGGAATCCACCTTCTAGGTTGGACTGGTGACTACAATGATTCAGACAACTTTGTGGGAGTCTTCTTTGGGCAGGAAAGCTTAGAGTGGGGCTTCAACAATTCTGATCTGTTCAGTAAGCTGCAGACAGCACGTGGAGTCGCAAGTCTTGACGAGCAGACGGATCTGTATAAAGAGATAAACGCAGATGTTGCAGATTTCATCCCAGGCGTGCCTCTTGCACACCCTGCGCCAACATTGGCTTTCTCTGACCGCGTTGATAGCTACCCGGCAAGCCCGGTAAACGACGAGGTCTACAACGAGATCGTGTTAAACAAATAACATATGTAAGAGCGTTGGGTCGCGGAAGTAAGCCGTGACCCAACGCATTATATTTGCGGGGAGGCTTAGTGCTACGCGTTATAGCTAAGAGGTTAATGCTTCTTGTTCCAACGATGTTTGGGTTAAGCATCCTCCTTTTTGCGTGGGTACGAGCCCTACCGGGTGGGCCAGCCTCAGCTCTACTAGGTGAAAAAGCTACACCAGAAGCGATAGAGCGTGTAAATGAACTGTACGGGTTTAACAAGCCGCTCTATGAGCAGTACTTCATTTGGATTGGCCGTTTGCTTCAGGGGGATTTTGGAAGTTCGATCCAAACCTCCAGGACAGTTTTAGAAGAGTTCACTCGCAGATTCCCTGCCACTTTAGAACTTTCAATCTTTGCTTTAATAATTGCCATCGGTATTGGTGTTCCGCTTGGATACTTTGCTGCGAGACGCTACGGAAAGTTCAGCGATCATGCTTCAGTTATTTTTAGTCTGATTGGCATAACTATCCCAGTCTTTTTCCTCGCATTTATACTGAAATACATTTTTGCCGTCAACTTGGGTTGGCTACCCTCAGATGGTAGACAAAGCCCGAGAATAAACGCGACGCACCCGACAGGGTTTTATGTTTGGGATGGTGTCATAACTGGCGAGTTTGACGCGGCGTGGGACGCGCTAATGCATTTACTTCTTCCTGCAGTAGCACTTGCTACTATTCCTTTGGCTATCATCGTGCGTATAACAAGAGCGAGCGTGCTAGAAGTACAAAACGCAGATTTTGTGAGGACTGGTAAAGCTAAAGGTGTTTCAGCGAATACCCTGCGCACAAGATTTATTATGCGGAATGCTTTACTGCCTGTAGTAACGACGATCGGTTTGCAGGCAGGGCTTCTAATTTCTGGTGCTGTTTTGACCGAAACGGTTTTTGCATTCCCCGGCATAGGCTCCTTTTTAGCGACAGCTATATTTCAAAGAGACTTTCCTGTGTTACAGGGGTTTATAATTTTTATCGCCATTCTTTACGCTTTAATAAACCTAATAGTCGACTTATCTTATACTTTGATTGATCCGAGAGTGAGAGTGCAATGAGCCAACTCATCCCACCTCAAAACCAATCACCCGACGGGACACCTCAAAGCGTTGCCACTGTAGATATAAAAGAATCGCGTGGGGGTTTCTGGTGGGAAGTTTTTAACCGTTTAAAACGTAACCCGACTGCTTGGATCGGCGCAGTAATAGTTGCGCTTTTTCTGTTGGTCGCGCTCTTTGCTCCATGGCTAAGCAACTACCCTGAAACTGCGCTACCCGGCGCAAAATTTATCACCCCCACAAATATTCCAGGGCCGGGAGAAATTGAGGGTTTCCCCCTCGGACTTGACCGGTTTGGTGGTGATGTTTATTCGAAACTTATTTGGGGCGCTCGTGCCTCTTTAATGGTAGGGGTTGTCTCCACAGCTTTAGGCCTGGTAGGTGGAATGATTCTGGGGCTACTGGCAGCCACTTTTGGTGGTTGGGTTGACTCGTTAATAATGCGGATAGTAGATATTATTCTTTCCGTTCCGAACCTTCTGCTAGCTGTTTCTATCGCGGCGATTCTCGGGCAAACACCGGTAGCGGTTATGATCGCAATCGGGGCATCACAGGTGCCGATTTTTGCGAGACTTCTACGATCTTCGATGCTTCAACAGAACGTCTCTGAGTATGTGCTGTCAGCTCAAACCTTGGGTCTCGGTCGCGGCAAAATAACGATGTCGCACACTCTACCTAATGCCATAGGTCCGGTTATTGTGCAGGGAACATTAACACTTGCAACAGCTGTGATTGATGCAGCGGCTCTTTCCTTTTTGGGGCTAGGCGGCGGTCGCCCTGAAACCGCTGAATGGGGGCGGATGCTCACCTACGCTCAAAATGAACTAGCAATCGCACCACAACTAGCTTTCTTGCCCGGCATTTGTATTGCAATAACAGCTCTGGGCTTTACGCTAATTGGTGAGTCTTTGCGAGAGGCCATGGATCCACGCACGCGAGCAAGGTAGTAGAAAAGAATATCGTGCTAAGCGATGTTTAGTGCGTTACCTGGGATCGAAGCTAACAGCTTGCGGGTGTATTGGTGACGGGGGTTCGCAAATATTTCTTCACTTGTTGCCGCCTCTACCAACGCTCCATCTTTCATAACACACACGTAGTCGCTTATGAGCCTCACAACAGCAAGATCGTGTGATATAAACAGATAGCTTAAACCGTGCTCTTTTTGTAAATCGCGCAGCAGCGTTAAAATTTGGTCTTGCACGAGAACGTCTAGAGCTGAAACCGGTTCATCAGAAACTATAAGTTCGGGCTGTAGCGCGAGAGCACGAGCGATTGCTACGCGCTGTCTTTGCCCTCCTGAAAGCTCGGAGGGGTAGCGACGCATCATAGATGATGGAAGAGCAACCTGGTCTAGCAGTTCACGAACTTTGGTGCGGCGTTCACTCGCCGATCCACGTTTATAAAATTCAAGCGGCTCACCAACAAGTCTTTCAATTGTAAACATCGGGTTTAAACTCGAATAAGGGTCTTGAAAAATAGGTTGGACTCTTTGTCTAAACGATCTCGTTTCAGCTTTAGTGAACTTTGAGATGTCTTTACCCTCAAACAGAATAGACCCGCTGGTTGGCTCAATAACTTTCAGCAGCATTCTGGCAGTGGTTGTTTTGCCAGAGCCAGACTCGCCCACAATTGAAACAGTTTTTCCGCGTGGTATTTCAAGCGAAACGTCTTTTACTGCGTAGAAATCTTCTTTGTTACCTCTGATCGGATAAACCTTAGTCAGGTTGTGCATTTCAACGAGGTTATCTGTTGTAGCAAATTTTTCTGCTGCCTGACTTTGCTCGGTAAAGGCCGCGGGTTGCAGACGTGCTGCCGCTACAGAGGGTGCTGCTTTCACGAGTGATTTGGTGTATGGGTGCTTTGGGCTTTCAAGAATCTGCTTTGCTGGCCCTTGCTCAACGACTTTGCCGCGAAACATGACGACGACACGCTCAGCTCGTTCAGCTGCAAGACCTAGGTCGTGTGTGATTAGCAAAACACTTGTGCCACGATTTCTTGTCATCTCAGCGAGCTGGTCAAGAATCGTTTGTTGCACGGTCACATCTAGAGCGCTCGTGGGCTCATCTGCGATCAACAGTCGTGGGTTGCAAGCTAAACCGATCGCAATCAAAACACGCTGGCGGAGCCCACCCGATAGTTCGTGCGGATATTGTTTAGCTCGTTTCTCTGGTTCAGGAATACCCGCATTAGCAAGTGCCTCGATAATTTTGTCATCAACGTTTTTGCGGGTTGCTAAACCGTGCGCTAAAAGAGCTTCAGCAACTTGAGTGCCGACCTTAGAAACGGGATTTAGGTTAGACATCGGGTCTTGTGGAACCATGCCGATGTCGCGGCCTCTCACCTTGCGCAATTTTGATTCCGAAGCACCCACGAGCTCAACACCATCAAGCTTTATGCTGCCCTTTGATACAGATCCACCTGAAGCGAGTAGCCCGATTATCGCCATAGCTGTTGTAGATTTACCCGAACCTGATTCGCCAACCACTGCAACTGTTTCACCAGCATTAATCTCGAGATCAACTTCTTGAACAGCATGAACTATTCCGTCCATAGTTTTAAAATCGATGAAGAGATTTTTGATGGACAACAGAGGAGTTTTAACTTCAGAGGTCATCAATATAGTTTCTCAGGTTATGAGCCAAATGTTGAGTTTGCTAAGTAACATTTTGCTAGCTTTTAGTAAAGTTCACATATATTAGCGTCTCTGTTGGCTTTGATCGGCTATTTGAAGGTTCAAAGTGATTTGGTTTGATAAATTATAGGGAGACCCGGTGGGTGCTGCACCAACGTTAAATTTTACGGAGACTTTTATGGGCGAAGATGACGACAAACCCCGCGGGAATTCAAAACCTCGTGATGCTGACGGTAAGCGTGACTCTTGGAAGAAACCCGATGGCTCTAAACACAGTGGTTCTAAGCACGGTGGTTCTAAACCCAGTGACTCCAAGCACAGTGGTTCTAAACACAGTGGTTCTAAACACAGTGGTTCCAGATACAGCGGCTCTAAACACGATGCCTCGAAAACTGATCGTTCTAAAAGCGGCGACTCTAAAAGCGACGACTCTAGAACTTATGGCTCTAGGGGCAGCGGTTCTAAACACGGTGGTTCTAAGCACAGTGGTTTTAAATCCAGTGGTTTTAAATCCAGTGGTTCTAAGCACAGTGGTTCTACACACAGTGGTTCTAATTACAGCCGCACTAAACCCGGTGACGCTAAACGCGAAGAAAGAAGACCCCGTCGTGAGGGTGATTGGAAAAAGTCTGCGGATCACAGATCACCGGATGATAAAAAATTGGGTCGGGGTGGGACGCGTGGAGTAGGAAGACCAGACCGTGGTGGCGTAGAGCGGGAGTTTACTGATGCAGAGCGTTTAGAACACTCTCTTCGGCCAGTGCGGGAGAGACACTTTGACCCGGAGCTGCCAGATGATGTGGAAGCAAGCGAACTGCACCCGGGTGCACGAAATGAATTGAAAACTCTCGATAAAGAATTAGCAGAAATCGTTGCAAAACATTTGGCAATGGTAGCGAGACTTATCGATGACGACCCCAAACTTGCTAACGAGCATGCGATATCGGCAATGCGAAAAGCTGGCCGGATCCCCGTCACTCGTGAAACATATGCAATTACAAGTTATGTTTTAGAGGATTACGCGACTGCATTACGGGAATTGAGAACTTACCGTAGGCTTTCTGGATCGCAGTTGCAGTTGGCTCTGATGATTGATTGTGAGCGCGCACTTGGACGACCTGAAAAAGCGATTGAAACTGGTCGAGAAGTAGATGTGTCTAAGCTTCCAGTAGATCAACAGGTGCAGGTAGCGATAGCTCTAAGTGGAGCAAGGCTCGATCTCGGCCAGCCTCTGCAAGCACTTTATGAACTCGAAATCGAACAGTTACAGCCGAACCAGGCCTACTCGTGGAGCCCAGAGCTTTTCGCTGCGTATGCCACAGTGTTAGAAGACCTCGGTCGCTTCGACGAAGCGAAGAAATGGCAGGAGCGTGCGGTTCTAGCCGAAGATGCACTTGTCGAACACGCCAGTGATGGCTCTGTAGAGGTGTTTGAGATTTTAGAAGACGATGCGCAAGAAAACAGTTCTGCTGTAAGTACCGTCGTAACCCAAGATAAACCAGAGGCTGCTGAGGGTGAAAAGAGTTGAAGGTTTTTAGTGCTAAAAACCTAGAAACACCTCTCGGCTCTCACGACCTGGTGCTTGCAGACCTTGATGGAGTGGTTTACAGGGGCAAAGAAGCTATTGCTGGAGCGGTTGAGACGCTAAATCGTATCGCTGCTGAAAAAACACTTGGATATATCACTAACAACGCTTCTAGAACAACAGACGCGGTTGCTGAGCAGTTACAAAACCTCGGTTTGCACGCAACAGCTGAAGATATTATCACTTCGCCTCAAGCCGCGCTAAGCCTTTTGAAAACAATCGTTCCTGCACCAGCGTTGATCTTAATTGTTGGTGGTGACGGAATCGAAACTGAGCTTCTAAACGCTGGATATCAGGTGACTCGAAAAGCAGCTGATGGCCCTGCAGCCGTGGTGCAGGGGTTCGCGCAGCATGTAGGTTGGCCTGATCTGGCAGAAGCAGCATTTGCACTGCAGGAGGGCCCAAACGGTGAAATGTTGCCTTGGATCGCGACCAACACTGACTGGACACTACCGTTAGAACAGGGTTTAGCGCCAGGTAACGGAACATTAGTGTCTGCGGTGCATACGGCGGTAGCTAGACTGCCAGAGTTTGCGGGTAAACCAGAAACACCAATTTATGAGACTGCTTTCAAGCATTTCAAGAGTAGAAATGCGCTGATGATTGGTGACAGATTAGACACAGACATACAGGGAGCAAACGCTTCAGGTATTAAATCGTTGCACGTGCTTACAGGAGTCGATAGGCCGAAACAGTTATTAGCGGCAGCGCCAAATATGCGACCCAACTATATTGTTGCTAACCTGCGCGAAATTTTTGAACCCTACCCTGAAACTAAAATAATTGACGCAAACACTGTGCAGGTTGGTAGGGCAAGGGTGCGCATGCGAGGGCACATAGTTGAAGTTGTCAGACGCGGGACTGATCCTTTGAACCTGCTGCGTGCTGCTTGCCAGGCTATCTGGAGATCAGGGTTGGCTATTTATGGTCTGAAAGTGCCTGATGAGCTGTTAACAGATCACTGGCGCGAGTCAAAAGTTTAAATTTTAGCACTGATCGCTAGGCGCGGCGCAGAACGTAAAACTGTAAGCTGTTTGTATGGAGAAAGACCAGCATGAGGAGCTTCTAAGCGCAACCCAAGTGATTGAAGAGCAACCCATTGCTGAACGCGCTGTGGCGTTTGAGCACCTGTATCAAAAGCTGCTTGGTCAGCTGCAACGATCAGACGCTGATGAGTAGTTTTGAGGCAAATGCTATTTGGGGTGGACCACCACAACGTATAGACAGAGTGTTGGTCGATATGAAGCTTGCTCGCTCAAGGGTGTTAGCTACTGAAATGATCGATTCAGGGCGGGTTCTAATTGATCAGCGTGGCGCAAAGAAACCCAGCACAAAGGTAGTGAGTGGACAAAAGGTATCTGTGCACGGTCTTTCAAACGATGTCGGCAGAGGAGCGCAAAAGCTACGACACGCAATAGCAGAATTTCAAATTAACGCGCAGGGAAGCTTGGCATTAGATGTGGGCGCTTCAACAGGAGGTTTTACGCAGGTGCTTCTCGAGGAGGGAGCAAGCGAAGTGATTGCTCTTGATGTGGGGCACGATCAACTTGCAAAGCAACTTAGAGAGCACCCAAGAGTTACTGTGGTGGAAGGGTGTAACGCTAGATATTTAACTGCCGAAAAACTGTTTGGATTGGCAAATGTTGATCGGCTTCCTGATTTGATCGTGTCTGACGTATCTTTCATCTCTATTACCCAACTATTTTCAGCATTTAAAAAAATTATGCACCCAAAAACTAAAATAATAGTTTTAGTTAAGCCGCAGTTTGAGGTGGGCAGAGAACACATCGGTGATGGGGTCGTGCGCGACACTGCTCTTCATAAAATGGCTCTCAAACGCGTAATTGCAGAAGCTCTAGCAACAGGTTTTGCTGTGCAAAATATTATTAATTCTCCTGTGCTTGGTAGCCTCGGAAACGTAGAGTTTTTAATGCATCTATCCAACGTAAACTCATCTGAGTTTACGTTGGGCCTAGAAGATCAGTCAGAATGGGATGAAAGAATAAACAAAATGTTAAAGATGGGAGCGTCTGTTGATCAGTAGTCAGACAACAAGAAGGGTGCTCCTTGTGTCACACACAGCTCGAGAAGAAGCAGTTGAAGCGACTAAACAGGTTGCTCTCATGTTAAAAGAAGCTGGCGTGCAAGTCGTCATGACAGAAAACAACCTCAAAGAATTTGCTCCCTTTATTCGTGTAGCAATGATCGCTCAATTGCATAAAGATGCCAGGCTTGAAGACATCGAAATAGCTATCGTGCTTGGCGGGGATGGCACTATTTTGCGGGCAGCTGAAATAGTGCGAGATAGTAACTGCCCGATAGTGGGAGTAAACCTTGGACATGTCGGGTTTCTTGCTGAGATGGAGAGCCATGATTTAGAGAGCACAGTAGAAATCGTTTTGCAACGTGCATATCAGGTTGAAGAGCGCGTCGCTCTAGAAGTTCGTGCGACCAAAGACGGCGAAACTATAGCCGAGTCTTGGGCTTTAAACGAGGTTACTGTAGAAAAACAATCTCGCATGATTGAGGTAGTAATTGGCGTTGACGGCAGACCAGTGTCATCTTTTGGATGTGATGGGGTTGTGATGGCAACACCAACAGGCTCAACAGCCTACGCTTTTTCTGCAGGCGGACCAGTTGTGTGGCCGGAGGTTCAAGCAATGCTGATGGTGCCAATCGCTGCTCACGCTCTGTTTGATAGACCACTCGTAGTGGGGCCAGAGTCGGTATTGACCGTTGAGATAGATCCGCACAGCCTCAGCGCCGGAGAACTTTGGTGTGACGGGCGAAGAAGCTTCAAGCTTCCCATCGGAAGTGTTGTGGAGGTGAGTCGATCAGCACAGTCTGTGCGGCTGGCTCGTATTGACGAAGCTGTCTTTACAGAACGACTTGTGCGTAAATTTGATCTGCCGGTGGCAGGGTGGCGCGGTGGTCGGAGGCTCAGTGATTGAGCTTCTAAAGATTGAAGACCTTGGCGTCATCGCTCACGCAGACCTGCCGCTAGGGCCAGGATTCACTGCAATAACGGGTGAAACTGGAGCAGGTAAAACAATGGTTATCACAGCTTTAGGGCTTTTGATGGGAGAGCGCAGTGATGCGGGAGCTGTTCGGGCTGGTGCCAAACGTGCAAGAGTGAGCGGATTCTTAGCGACCAATAACAACGAGGTCAGATCTACAGTAGAAGACGCTGGCGGAGAAATCGAAGGGACCGAATTGAGTCTCGTGCGCACAGTTAGCGCAGAAGGTCGAAGCCGCGCGAGCGTTGGTGGTGCTGGCGCCCCCGCACAGGTTTTACAACGTTTGGCACCGCACCTTTTTGCGTTGCACGGCCAATCTGAACAGTTGCGGTTAAAATCGGCTGCCGCTCAAAGAGAAACTCTTGATCGCTTTGGTGGAGAAAGGCTTTTAACAGCACTCAAAAACTATTCTGAAATCTTCGAAGAGACGGCCTTATGCGCCCAAGAAATTGAACAGTTGCAAAATGACCGTCTTGAGCGTGTACGCGAAGCGGAAAGGCTGCGGCTTGAACTTGAAGAAATTTTTACAGTTGACCCGCAGCCTGGCGAAATTGAGCAGCTCCGTGAAAGCATCGAACGGCTTGGCAATATTGAAGAGTTAAGAGTCGCTACTGAAGCGACGCGGAACTTTTTATCTGGTGATGAAAATCCACAGATGCAAGACGCCACAGCTCTCATCTCTGCTGCAAATAAGGAGCTGGAACGAGCATCTTTGAGTGACTCGAACTTAAGTGAACTGCACGAAAGGCTAACCTCTATTTCAGTTCAACTCGATGAGCTTGCGCGAGAGCTAGCTGACTACAGCAATTCGTTAGATTTTGATGGACCTGCAGAGCTAGCAAAAGCGAACTCGAGATTAGAATCACTAATGTCTCTAACCCGCAAATACGGTGACAGTGTTGAAGTGATATTGCAGTATCAGCAGAGCGCTGCAGAACGACTCAGCACTTTAGACAGTGATGATCTAATGATTGAAAAGTTAACTTCTGACTTTCAACGCCTCGAAAAAGATAGGTTCCGGTTGCAAAAAGAGCTTAGTGCTTTACGCGCCCAAGCCGCTGAAGAGCTAAGCAAAAAGGTAACCGAAGAACTTAAGCATTTGGCGCTACCAAACGCAGATTTTCAAGTCGTTTTGACCCCAACAGAATCTACAAAAATGGGTGCTGAAAACATAGAAATGTTGCTTAAACCACACGCAGGTGCAACACCTCGGCCCATATCTAAGGGCGCTTCAGGCGGAGAACTCTCAAGAGTGATGCTTGCCATTGAAGTGGCTCTTGCTGGTAGAGACCTCGTGCCAACTTTCGTTTTCGATGAAGTTGACGCTGGTGTCGGCGGCTCGGCAGCCATTGAGATAGGGCGCAGGCTCGCAAAGTTAGCCAAATCTGCTCAAGTAATCGTGGTTACCCATCTCGCTCAAGTTGCTGCCTTTGCAGATAACCACCTACTTGTTGAAAAAGACTCAGACGGAGAGTTCACCAAAAGTAGTTGCAAACAACTCGCTGGTGAGGCCAGACTTTCTGAAATGGCGAGACTGTTGAGCGGCATCAGTGATTCTAAGAGCGCCCTTGAACACGCAGCTGAACTGTTAACTTTGGCGAATAAAAAATCTTGATTACAAAGACTGCGATAACTGATACGCTCAGCTCATGAAAGAAATGCACACTCATGATAAGAGTCATATGGACGCAGCAACTCGTATCATGTTTGAGGATGCGCTCGCAGCCGGAGAAGAACTTCCGGCGGCAGATGTTACTCAGAGGCAACGTTTTTTAGTTTTTAATAGCCCCTTTAAACTAGGTTTTATGCTCACACTAGGTGGGCTTGCAGCAATTCTTTTTGGTGAGGCTTTAGGTGTTTTATCTAGCATCATCGTTTATGTAGTTGCTGCTGTTTTTGTGTCTTTGGGGCTCGACCCTGTTGTGCGAAAGCTTGAGTCTAAAGGGATTAAAAGGCCGGTTGGCATAGCAATAGTTTTTGCTTCCTTTTTACTTATCATCACCACAATATTGTCGATCATTATTCCAATGGTGGTCAATCAGATCGCGATTTTTGTGCGCACCGCCCCACAATACTTTACAAACATAAACGAGCAGGAATGGTTCAAGTTTTTAAGTGAACGCTTTGGAAGCTTCATTGATTTTCCTGGACTTTTAAACACTGGCAGAGATTTTGTGACACAACCAGACAATTGGGCGCAAGTAGCCGGAGGTGTTGTGCAGGCAGGGGTTAGCGTTGCAAATGGTTTAACAGCAGGGCTAATTATTCTGATTCTGAGTCTCTACTTTCTAGCTTCTTTGCAGACAACGAAGCGGGGCCTGTATTTGATGGTTCCACGCACCAGCAGAGCGCAGGTGATCGATATAACCGAGCAGGTGACGCAGTCAATCGGTGGTTATGTTAACGGAATGGTTCTTTTAGCGTTAACGAACTCAGTGCTGGGTTTCATCGCTATGAGTATCTTCGGGGTTCCGTTTGCAGGTCTTGTAGCAGTTGCTGTTTTCTTCTTGGCACTGATACCACTTATCGGATCTGTTTTGGCGACAGTTTTGGTGACGATTGTTGCTCTTTTCAACTCTCCAATAACAGCGCTTTCGATAGGTATCTACTATTTGATTTATATGCAGATTGAATCATATTTATTTACGCCACGAATTATGAACAGAGTGGTTTCTGTGCCGGGGTCTCTTGTTGTAATAGGTGCATTGGCCGGAGGAACCCTTCTGGGTCTTCTGGGTGCTTTGATTGCGATCCCGGTAACAGCCATGCTGTTGATGATCATTAAACAGGTGTGGATCCCGAAACAGCAGGAACGTTAAATAGTCAGGTAACAAAGCAGTAAACGATGATAGAATCAAGGTCCGTGAGCATCGAGAATAATGAACAACGCATTACAAAACACATTTTCGTTACAGGTGGCGTTGTTTCGTCACTCGGCAAGGGCCTAACCGCCGCAACTCTAGGCAATCTTCTTACTGCACGGGGTCTGCATGTGGTGATGCAAAAACTTGACCCATATCTAAATGTGGACCCGGGCTCGATGAACCCTTTTGAACACGGTGAAGTTTTTGTGACCGAAGACGGTGCAGAAACAGACTTAGACATCGGGCACTACGAAAGATTTTTAGATATTAATCTAGATGGTGCAGCGAACGTCACAACGGGTCAAATATATTCAAGTGTGATAGCTCGTGAAAGAGCAGGCGGTTACGCGGGGCAGACAGTGCAGGTGATCCCACACATCACCAACGAAATTAAACATCGGATGCGTTTACAAGCAGCGCAAAACCCGCAACCAGACGTGATTATCACTGAGGTTGGCGGAACAGTTGGTGATATTGAATCGCAACCATTTTTAGAAGCCGCCCGTCAAGTCAGGCACGAATTGGGCCGTTCAAACGTGTTTTTTCTGCATGTTTCACTAGTGCCATTTATGGGAGCTTCGGGTGAGCAAAAAACTAAGCCGACCCAACACTCTGTTGCAGCTTTGCGATCGATAGGCATTCAACCGGATGCACTGGTTTTGCGCAGCGACAGACCCGTGACTGACGATAATCAACGCAAAATCGCCCTCATGTGCGACGTTGAAGAGAACGCTGTAGTAAATGCAATTGATGTAGAGAGCATCTATGACCTACCAACCCTGTTGCACGCCCAAAATCTTGACAGCACAATAATAAACGCCCTCGGCCTCAACAACGCAAAAGAAGTTGATTGGAGCAGATGGCAGTCTGTAATTAATGCGGTGCACAATCCCGTAGGGGAAGTAACTGTCGCACTGGTCGCGGGAGACGATGCACTGCCCGACGCCTACCTCTCTTTGACAGCAGCACTTGCTGCGGGTGGGTTCGCTCACGCCACGAAAGTCAATGTGCGTTGGGTTACAGCATCAAAGTGTGAGACCCCAGAAGAAGCAACTGCCCACCTCCACGACGTGCACGCTCTGTGTGTGCCCAGTAGTTTTGAAATGAAAAGCTTCCCAGGCAAGCTTGGAGCACTCAAATTTGCGCGTGAAAATGGCATTCCAACTCTAGGCATCGGCCTTGGAATGCAGGTAATGGTCATTGAGCATGCACGCAATGTTGCTGGGATTGCAGGAGCCGCCTCGACCGAGTTTGATCCGCACACACCCAACCCCATCATTATTAATAACGGGACTGACAATCCGATGAGACTTGGCGCTAGAGAAATACAACTAGCACCAGGGTCTCTGGCTGAAAAGATTTATGGTGCAACCACCATTTCTGAGCGTCACCGCCACGCATTTCGCGTTAATCATGAATACATAGACAAAATTAAAGAAGCGGGTTTAACCATTTCAGGAACAAGCTTTGACGGTGAGACGTCTAAGAACGGTTCTAATGAAACAGTTGAGTTTGTTGAGCTTGCACAGAGTGAGCACAACTTCTATGTCGCGACAACCTCCAACCCAGAGCTTAAGTCGCGCCCAGCCAGACCACACCCGCTTTTTGCAAGTCTTATCGCACACGCTATTGAGCGTCGAGAGGCAAGCAAGTTAATCTAGTTAAAGACGCGTTGTAGATTAGTTCACCTGCTGGTTTAGGAGTTGAATGTCTTTATCAGTAAAAGCAGGGATAGAGCGTTTTCTGCGTTATGCAAGTCTTGAAAAAGGTCTTTCACGCAACACGATTTTGGCGTACCGGCGTGATTTAGACGCTTATGAGCTGTGGCTAAACACACAAAATATAGAGTTTTTAAAAGATGTTGACCCTGAATTGTTGTCGCGCTACATCCAAGAGTTAAATACGACAAAAGAATTGAGCGAATCGTCGATTACGAGACGTTTTTCAAGCATCCGCAACATGCACCGGTTTCTGTTTGATGAAGGTCTTATCGAGTCGTATGCAGGTCGCGGAATACGGACACCAAAAAGCCCAAAAAGACTACCGAAAGCTATCACAATTGAGCAGGTCGAAGCCCTGCTAGAAGCAGTAAAATCAAACAGTCTAACCGGGTTGCGAGACAGCGCTCTGCTCGAACTCCTGTATGCGAGTGGAGCACGGGTCAGCGAGATCACTGCACTAGACGTAGATGATGTGGTGGCTGGTGACGACAGGGGAGGTTCTTCTTTAAACTCAGCTGACTCGCTTAGCAAAGGCGGGTTTTTACGTGTGACTGGCAAAGGCAGTAAACAACGTATTGTGCCCTACGGCAAATTTGCTGGGGAGGCGCTGGCAGCTTATCTGGTTAGGTCGCGGCCCGTGCTCGTTGCAAAGGGCAAAGGCACACCCGCTCTTTTTGTTGGTGCCAGGGGAGCTCGTTTTTCTAGACAGAGTGTGTGGCTTGTTTTGCAGGAGGCTGCCGCAAGAGCAGAGCTTGAAACGCAAATTTCACCGCACACTTTAAGGCACTCCTTTGCTACGCATTTGTTGCAGGGTGGGGCAGATGTGCGTAGCGTGCAAGAGCTTCTTGGGCATTCTTCTGTCACTACGACACAGCTTTATACAAAGGTTACGGTTGATACATTGCGCGAGCACTATCTTCTTGCACACCCGCGCGCACGCTAAGCCGGTTTAGACTGCTGGCAGAGTAGAATGAGACTAAGCTTTAAAGACATAGAAGGGTGCACATGACGCAGGTGAAGGTTGGCCCCACAGGGAGGCCAGAGAAGTTCTTTCCGGTGCCGGAGGAACTTTCATCGCACGGTCCAGCACGCATCATTTCTGTCTGCAACCAGAAAGGCGGGGTCGGTAAAACTACAACCACAATTAATCTGTCTGTGGCGCTTGCGCGGTACGGAAGAAAAGTTTTAGTTGTAGATTTTGATCCGCAGGGAGCCCTATCAGCCGGTTTAGGTGTGCCCGCCCACGATGTGCCAACAATTTACGATCTTATGCTCGGAAGAGTTAAAGAGCCTCGCGAGGTCATTCAAGCAACTAACACTCATGGCCTAGATATTATCCCCGCAAATATTGATCTTTCAGCCGCTGAGGTGCATCTCGTTACCGAAGTTGCCCGCGAGCAAATACTCGGTGAAGTGTTGCGTCGCGTTTCTGATGATTACGATATTATTTTGATTGACTGCCAGCCCTCGTTAGGTCTTTTGACAGTAAACGCTTTGACCGCAAGTCACGGGGTGCTTGTTCCTTTAGCTTGTGAATTTTTTGCTTTGCGCGGCGTCGCGTTGCTAATCGAAACGATTGACAAAATCAAGTCGCGTCTCAACCCAACTTTGCAACTCGACGGAATTGTTGCAACTATGTATGACGCTCGCACAATACACTCGCGTGAAGTGCTTGAACGTGTCGTTGAAACATTTGACGATAAAGTTTTTGACACGGTTATTAGACGCACCGTCAAGATTCCAGACTCATCTATATCAGCGCAGTCTGTGCTTGATTATGCTCCGCAAAACCCTGCGGCTGAAGCTCACCTGCAGTTAGCGCGTGAGCTCGTGTCTCGGGGATTAGTAGCTTAGGGTCACTAATGGCCGAGGTTGAAACAGCAACAACCGAGCTGAGCGATTCGTTTCGTGTGACGCTTGATAATTTTGACGGTCCCTTCGATTTGCTTCTGAGCTTAATCACAAAGCACGAGTTAGACATCACCGAAGTTTCGTTGAGCCTAGTGACAGACGAGTTTATAAGTTATCTTGCACAAATGGAGAAACAGGGAACATACGATCTCGATCAGGCTTCTGAATTTTTGGTTGTAGCGGCGACGCTTTTAGATATGAAAATCGCGAGCCTGATACCTCGCGGTGAGGTTGTAGACGATGAAGCGATCGCATTTTTAGAGGCTCGAGATCTACTGTTTGCTCGCCTGCTACAGTACCGCGCCTTCAAAGAAGCCAGTAGCTGGTTTGCAACCAGATTTAAGGCGGAACATTTGCGCACAGCCAGGCAGGTTGCTGTCGACAAGCAAATACGTGATAGCGCACCAAAACTGGTTTGGAATATCTCTGTGCAAGATTTTCAGGCGGTAGCACTCCTGGCTTTTACCCCAAAGGAAATACCATTACTAGGTTTAGAGCATCTGCATGCGCCTCTCATCTCAATACGTGAACAGGCAGCTGTTGTGGTCACTATGTTAAAAAATGTTGGTTCTTTAACCTTCAGAGAAATTATTTCAGGGGTTCAAAAACGTGGAGTGGTTGTTGCAAGATTTTTAGCCCTATTGGAACTTTATCGCGGGCAAGCAGTTGCTTTTGAACAGGCAGAACCACTGGGGGAGCTGCATGTGAGGTGGGTTAGCGAGAGCTGGTCAGATGACGATTTAGCAACATTGGGGGCAGACTATGACTGATCAAACTGTTAAAGATCAAACTGTTAAAAACAGTAGGGTCACCCTGGGTGAGCGGTTAGAGGCACTGTTGATCATTGCTGAAGAACCCGTCAGCGTGATGGAATTTGCGACAGCCTTAGACGAGCCGGTTGAATCGGTTAAAGAGGCCCTTCTGAAACTACAAAAAGATTATGACGGTCAAAATGAGGCTTTAGACGGAGGCCCAAAAAGAGGTTTTGAACTGCGTGAAATAGCTGGTGGTTACCGGCTGTATTCGCGCGAAGAACATAATGATCTGGTTATTTCATTCGTGCACGCTGACGCACCCGCAAAGCTCTCACAGGCTGCGTTAGAAACTCTCGCAGTAATAGCATACAAACAACCAATCACAAGAGGTGCAATAGCATCAATCCGAGCGGTTAATGTTGACTCAGTAGTTAGAACCCTGGTCAATAGGGGGCTCGTTAATGAGGTGGGGAATGACCCGGTAACCGGAGCGGTTCTCTACGGAACAACTAATTTGTTGCTTGAACAACTAGGGCTTGTCAGCATTGAAGATCTGCCGCCGATAGCACCGCTTTTAGATGATGGCTTGGAGGGATTTGAAGGTGAACAAGAAACCTTTTAATGAACCACAGACTGAAGAGATGAGACTGCAAAAAGCTCTCGCCCATGCAGGAGTTGCCTCACGCAGAGCATCAGAAACACTGATTACCAGCGGCAGGGTAACAATAAATGGTGAGACAGTGTTTGAACTGGGCACAAAAATAGATCCAGACAAAGACACCATAAGAGTTGATGGTGTTGTTGTGCAGTTAGACGTCGCTAAAAGATATTTTGTTTTCAACAAACCTGTCGGGGTTCTTTCAACCATGTCAGATGATAGAGGCCGCAAAGACCTCAGCAGTTTTGTGAAACACATCGAAGAACGTGTGGTCAACGTTGGCAGACTCGACCAAGACACTTCAGGTTTGCTCATACTAACCAACGATGGCGAGCTTGCAAATCAACTCGCACACCCAAAATATGGTGTCCAAAAAACGTATGTGGCAAAAGTGCGCGGGAGAGTCACAGGTGAGGTTATCCGCAACCTTAAGAATGGACTCATGTTAGAGGACGGTTTAATCAAAGCAGATCACGCAAAAGTTTTGACAGCAGGGTCGATCAAATCACATTCGCTAGTAGAAATAACTTTGCATTCAGGTCGCAACCGGATTGTGCGCAGAATGCTTGCCCACCTTGGGCACCCAGTTGAAGAGCTTGTGCGCAGGCAGTTTGGCCCCCTCAACATTGGAGCATTGAAATCAGGGGAAATCAGGGAACTCTCGGCAGCCGAAAGGGGGGCTCTGCTAACGAGTGCCACTGAGGGCGGGGCCTTAAACAAAAAAGTTAGCGCAGGTCGTCCGGGTGACGGCGCTGGAGCAAAAGGAATGCGCGGCGTTGCTGCCCGCGGTAACCCGCACGGGCGCGGAAACCACGCTGGCAAAGGTGCGCGTGCGGTAACCTCTAAAAGTACGTCTGTTAGTAACACAAAATCCCAGAGGGGCAAGCGTAATTGAGCGAGAAACAAGTGGCGACACGAGTGTCCGGTCCAGTGCACATAATTGGAACCGGACTGCTTGGGGCCAGCATCGGTCTTGGTCTTACCGAGAACGGTGTCGAAGTGACCCTAGAAGATGCTTCTCCGACCGCTTTAGCACTCGCCAGTGATTACGGTGCTGGCCGACCAAGACAAACTAGCGATGAAAACCCCGCCCTAGTCATAATCGCAACCCCGCCTGACGTCACAGCAGACGTGGTTGAGCAGGCACTACGACGCTTTCCAAACGCAGTCGTGACCGATGTCGCAAGCGTAAAACTAGCACCATATTTAGAATTAACACGCAGAAAAGTTGACCTCACAAACTATATCGGTTCACACCCCATGGCTGGGCGGGAACGTGGCGGCGCAGTGATGGCAAGAACAGACCTTTTTGTGGGACGACCATGGGTTATCTGCAGAGATCACGAAACCCCAAGCGGAGCCCTCGCACTCGTTGAAGCTGTCGCACTAGAGCTCGGCGCAACACCTCTCGAGATGACACCCGAAGAACACGACGCTTCAGTAGCACTTGTTTCACACCTTCCACAGGTTGTTTCTAGCGCGCTCGCGGCAAGACTCGTTGACGCTAAAGATGTTGCAATCGGTTTAGCCGGTCAGGGGCTTCGGGATGTGACCCGCGTGGCTTCTAGTGACCCAGAGCTGTGGGTGCAGATACTAGGCGCAAATAAAGACTCTGTAGCGGGGCTCATCGAAGAAGTGATTGATGACTTACAGAATTTTGTAGAAGCGCTTAAAAACACCGATGAGCCTGGTGCTAAACGTAAAATAGCGGGCCTTATGGCGGAGGGCAACCGAGGTGTTGCGCGCATACCTGGCAAACACGGATCATCGGAGCGTTTTGCAACCCTAACAGCAATTATCGATGATAGCCCCGGCCAACTTGCAAGGTTTCTCACTGAGCTTGGAGAATTAGGCATTAACATGGAAGACTTGCGGCTCGAGCATTCACCAGGAGCTCAAATTGGTTTCGCACAAATTGCTGTGACACCCGACCTAGCTGACAGAGCAGCTACAGATTTAGCTGATCGAGGATGGAGGATCCTGTGAATACCGAGCTTGCTGATGCACCCAAATCTTTGCTGGTCGCTATTGATGGGCCTGCAGGGAGCGGTAAATCAAGCGTCTCTAGAGAGGTAGCTGACAGGCTTAATTTTGGTATTTTAGATACCGGAGCGGCGTATAGAGCTCTGGCCTGGAAGGCTTTGCATGAAGATGTTGATTTAGACGATTCGGTGGCTGTCGAAGAGTTGCTAGATGATTGGTCTTTTTCGATATCTTTGCGAGGAGCGCAGGTCGTAATTGTCGGTGGTGAAGACGTCACAGATGAGATTCGTGACCCTGGTGTGAGCAAGCAGGTGAGCAGCGTATCAAAACATGCTGCCGTACGGGAGCGTCTGAACTTGATGTTTCTTGAAATAGCTACGGAATCAGGCTTACCCGGAGTGATCATTGAAGGCAGAGACATCACAACCGTTGTCGCTCCACACGCGCCGGTGCGCATTTTGATGACTGCTTCTGCTGAGGTGCGCGCAAAACGTCGTGCTGGTGAGCTACCCGGTTCAACCTACCTACAGGTTCTTGAAGCTATCGCAGAGCGTGATGCAAAAGATCAGCTTGTTGTCGATTTTATGAATCCTGCACCCGGTGTAACCCTGATAGATACGAGCGAACTAGATTTTGAGGCCGTTGTAGAAGCGGTTATTAATGAAATTAAGGCATAAAAATGATTGAAAAACCTGACATGCATGCTGAAGAGCCTGCTGAAACAACTGAAATGACACCCGAGGAGATTGAACGGGTGCTCAGGTCTGGTTTAAAAACTTTTGACCTAGACGAAGAAGATTTAAGTCTTTTGGGTGACACCCCAGAAGATGTGTTCTTTTATGAACCTGAAGCGGCCCACCCGGTTGTGGCAATTGTTGGCCGCCCAAACGTTGGCAAGTCTGCTCTTGTCAATCGCATACTCGGTCGTCGCGAGGCGGTTGTAGAAGATGTTCCAGGTGTCACACGTGACCGGGTCAGCTACCCGGCGGAGTGGACTGGAAGGCAATTCACCATCGTAGATACAGGTGGATGGGAGCCCGACGCTAAAGGTATAGATGCTTCAGTTGCTTTGCAGGCTGAAGTGGCTATTGATTTGAGTGACGCCGTACTTTTTGTTGTCGATTCAAGGGTTGGCCCCACAGCAACCGATGAAAGGGTTGTTGCACTTCTTCGGCGCGCAAACAAACCAGTTTTTCTTGTTGCAAACAAAGTCGATGATGCAGGTCAAGAACCTGAAACAGCAGCTCTCTGGTCGTTAGGCTTAGGAGAGCCGCACCCAGTATCAGCGCTACACGGTCGTGGTGTCGCTGACCTTCTAGACCTCGTTATTTCTAAACTTCCTAAAGAATCAGCCGTTGCCACACCAAAACTTGGTGGGCCGCGCCGCGTAGCCATTCTGGGGCGACCCAACGTGGGCAAGTCGAGTCTGCTCAATAAAGCAGCTGGCGAAGAGCGCGCTGTCGTCAGCGATGTGGCGGGAACAACCCGTGATCCGGTTGATGAACAGGTTGAGCTTGCCGGTAAAGTTTGGACTTTTGTTGATACAGCAGGGATTCGCCGCCGCGTGCACCTACAACAGGGTGCAGATTTTTATGCTTCGCTTCGCACCTCGGCAGCTCTTGAAAAAGCTGAAGTTGCGATTGTTGTGTTTGATGTTGCTGATGAGATAAGCGACCAAGACATTAAGATTGTTGATCTTGTGCTTGAGTCGGGTCGCGCTTTAGTGCTTGCTTTCAATAAATGGGACTTGCTTGATGATGAGCGACGCAAGTATCTCGAACGTGAGATTGAACAGCGGCTCGGTCATGTTGAGTGGGCGCCTCGTGTCAACATTTCGGCTCGCACCGGAAGGCACCTTGAAAAGTTGGTGCCGGCGCTAGAGCAAGCTTTAGAATCTTGGGACACTAGGGTTCCAACCGCTAAGTTCAACGCGTTTCTCGCTGAACTGACGCAAGAAAACCCACACCCTTTAAGAAGCGGTAAGCAACCCCGCATTCTTTACGGATCTCAGGTGCAGAACAGACCACCAACATTTGTTTTGTTCACCACCGGCTTTTTAGATCCGGGGTATCGCCGTTATATTCAGCGACGTTTAAGAGAAACTTATGGTTTTGAAGGTTCACCCATCGTGATGAATATGCGCATTAGGGAGCGCAAACCCCGCTACTAGCAAACCCCGCCACCAGAAAACCTAGCTACTAGCACAAACCTAGCTACTGGCGGGAGCGCCGCAATTTTCTGCGGTGCTAGAAGTCGAAATCCGTTGCGCTCAAACCAATTGGAATCATTGTTAGTATCAGGAAAAACATAAACAGTACGAAGATCAACGCGAGTGCGATGAAACCTAAAGTGACTGAGCTTAATATGATGCCCCAGAGGTTTAGTCCACGGTTAACTCCAGGGCGCTTGCGTGCAACTAACCCTAAAACTAGACCTGCTGCTGCGGCCAAAAAGTTGCCCGACAAGATTGCATAGATCCCTAAAACAAAGCTTGAAATGCTAAAAGCTTCGCCGTCGCTGATAGGTGTGCTTGGTATTACGGGCTCTTGTAGAACCTGTTCTGATGTGGCCTGATGAGAAGCGGCTTGATACGGAGCATAAGTGTGCTCTGTAATCTCTGGTTGCACAGCTGTTGGCACGGGTTGCGGAGCTACTGGTTGCGACTGTACGGGGTTCGAGGGTACAGGTTCTTCAATTGGTGTGGTCGGGTTGGAATCTTGCGGGTTGCTTTGCACTGCTTCTCCTAAAATTATGGGTGTAATCCATTAAACATGATTAAGCTTAGCTAGAAATCTTAACCAGAGATGTGTGTTGCATTATAGGATCGTAGGGACGACAGGGAGGTCATGTCTTGAAAACTAGGCAAAACGCTTTTCTGCCCGATTCTAAAATTTGGATCGGGTTTGTGCCGTATCTGGTTATCTGTGTAATTCATGTTTGGGCGAGGTTTACAGAAAACCCGATCGATGCCCCCACAAAACTGATGCTTATGCCGCTACTGATTTTCGCTGTTGTAGTGGCGGCTGCGGGTGTTAATAAAATTCATTTGGCAACAGTGGTGCTTTTAATCGCCGGTATTTTCTTTTCTTGGTTGGGTGATGGGTCGCACGCATTTTTTCCGATGTTCGATGATCCTTTGCCGATGATGTTGCTGAACTTCGGTATCGCTCATTTGCTTTACATGTATGTTTTTTGGAAGAGCCCAGGTGTCGGCAAATCGATTATTAAAGGTGACGGAAAGAAACAGTTCGTTTCTAAATGGGCTCTTGCTTATGTGCCTGTTTATATTGTGCTTGTGTGGATAATCGCTCCAAACGCTGGTGCGCTAGCTGTTCCGGTAGCAATCTATGCTTTGGTTTTGGCAGGCACAGCGGTTCTAGCGTTGCGCGGCGGCATTATTACTGCTTTGGGTGGGTTTTGGTTTTTAGTTTCAGACGCAATTCTTGGTTTTCGTATATTTCTACCCGAGGCGATGCCTGGATGGACGAGCGGCATGGTGATGCTCACTTACACCCTAGGGCAGGGGCTGATTGCTTATGGAGTTATGAGTAGGGCTCGTGAGCAGGCAGCTAACAAGTCGGCCACTGGATAGTCTCTTGTTTTTTATATAATCTAAACTATTTTGGTCAGGGCATGGCCTGAAGCTTGCAATTTTGTAAGGTCCACGTCATCATTTAAAGGTGTTTTTAGAAGCTCGCTCAAGAAGCTCCATGATGATCTAAAACCGGGATGCAACGGGAGGTCTGTGACTTCAGAAACCTTCACCCAACGCAAATCGAGACTTTCAGGGTCTGTTATTTGCGGTTCAAAAGGTTCGACCACCCTCGCAATAACTGTTGTATAACTCCATACTTCGCGGGTAAAAACGTGGGTGTATAGAGGATGAATAGCTTCGTAGGGCACTCCAGCTTCTTCATGGGCTTCTCTAATCGCGCCACTAATAGCATCTTCGCCAAGGTTAATTGCGCCTCCAGGAATACCCCATGTGCCGCCGTGGTCGCTCCACTCAACACGGTGTTGCATCAAAACTCCGCGGTCTTGGTCGAGCGCGAGGAGGCCTGCGGCACCGAACTTGCCCCAGTATCTTTTTCCATCTTCGGTTACCACCCAAGCATCACCTGGGTCTCGCACACCGCGCAGACTGGCTTGAATCTTGTGCTGAATCATAAATAAAGGCTACCCTTTGCTTAGCGCTCAGACCAGGCTTTGTTAAGAGTTTTGGTGAAAACGTCTAGAGGTTGTGCGCCCGAAACGCCATATGTGCTGTTGAACATGAAGAAGGGAACACCACCAAAACCAATTTGGCGTGCCTGCTCAATGTCAGCTTTTACGTTTTCGCTGTAGGCCTCGCCTGCTGCAACCTCTAATGCTTTATCTCGGTCTAGACCAACTTCTGCCGCGAGACCTGCAAGTGTTTCGGCGTCGGCTACATTTTTCCCATCCGTAAAATAGGCTTTAAAGAGCAGTCGCATGAACTCTTGACCCTTGCCCATTTCTGAAGCGTAATGGCTCACCCGGTGGGCTGTGTGGGTGTTTACGGTTATGGCACGATCAAAATTGTATTCGATGCCTAGCTCTGCGCCTTTAGCTTGAATATGCTGGTTTTGTGCATCACGCTGCTCGGGAGAGTAGCGATCACCTAAAATTTTATTGAGATCTGCAGGCTCTGTGCCAAGTTCAGGCATCAGCTGGTAGCTGTGGTAGCGCACCTCTAGTTGGTCACGGTGTTCAAAAGATTCAATCGCTTGCTCTAAAACGGTGTCGCCAATGTAGCAGAAGGGGCACATGATGTCGCTCCAAACATCGATAACCATTTTTTCTGCGGCTTTACCAAAAGCTGATTCTGACATTAGTTACACACTCCATCTATGTTGCAAACGCTAGCATCATCACCCATCATGGTTAGCGTCTTAAAGTTTGGCTTAGACATGTCTTTTTGTGGCGAAAATGCCGGTAAAATCTCACCCACTGGTGTGCCATTAATGCTCAGCACACGCCATAGATCTTCTACACGTGCAATCTCATTGAGGCCGGTGTTTACTATTCCGGGCACGTCGTAATAATCGTGGGCTGTTCGCGTTGCAATAAGTCGACGAATGTAAGCTCCGTGAGTGACAGCTAAAATTTGGGGACCAGCGTCAGAGAGCTCTTCTAGAGTTTTCAAGCCTCTTGCCGCTAAATCTTCTGGCTTTTCACCACCAGGAATATTGCGATCAGGCCACCTCCTGCGTAGCTCAGTAACCTCTACACCCTCAGCGTCCCCATAGTGCTGCTCTATTAAGCCATCTAAAGGGTCTAATAGTGGAAGCCCTAGGTATTCTGCAATGATTTCTGCAGTTTCCCGAGCCCTAGAAAGAGGGGAACTTGTGATGGCCTGCCATTCAATCGTGCCTGAATCAACTCTCTTGGCTAGTGAGCTTGCCGCTGCACGAGCCTGCTCACGGCCAGTGTCATTTAGTGGAATGTCAGAGTGCCCCTGCACTCTTTTAGCCAGGTTCCAGTCGGTTTGACCGTGTCGTATGAGAGCAATTGTCATATTAAGGAGCATATCTAGGGGGTCTGTGATTGCGCTTAAAAGGGTTTACGATGTACAACGGCGTAAGCAGACGCTATTGCACTCTCAGCAAAAAAGGCGAGAATAGAGGGTATGAGCGCACCAAACAAACCCGTCACCATACTCACCGAAGAAGAATGCTGGGAAAAACTTGCATCACACAGTGTTGGACGATTGGTGACGTGGGTGGGAAACGTTGTGCATATCATGCCGCTCAACTATGTGGTTGACGGACGCACACTGGTTTTCCGCACCGCATCAGGCACAAAGCTTTCAAAAATCGCAATCAACCCAAGTGTTATTTTAGAAGTCGACGACTACGATGACAAAACTGGGTGGAGCGTAGTGGTGCGCGGAGAAGCCGAACGACTCCAAATAAGCACAGACACGGCAGAAGCAGAAAACCTGCCACTAAAACCAATGATCGCTACTCTGAAATTTGATTTCGTGCGCATCACCCCAACATCAATGACTGGTCGCAAGTTTATGTTTGGCCCTGAACCAGACCGTGAAGCTTTCCAAGAGGGGTAACGCGACAGAAGACTACGGGCTCAAAAGCCTAATGTGACAGTAGCTTACAGAATGTGGGTAAGATAGAGAGGTTGCTTCGTAGGCCAAAAGCCTCTTAGCGACATCGGGCTGTGGCGCAGTTTGGTAGCGCACTACACTGGGGGTGTAGGGGTCGCAGGTTCAAATCCTGTCAGCCCGACCATTGTGCTCTTATTAGAAACAAGGGCATAAGAAATCGGAAATTGATCCGCATGGATCCGGGAAATCCCGCCAGAAATGGCGGGATTTTTTGATTCTTCAACCTTTTGGTCCTCTCGCTGCTCGATGATACTTCGAAGCTGCGCGCTGAAGAGTTCATCGAACGGCGGCGCGAGTACAGCCCGGCGTTGGTGGTCGTCGTTTTTGTCCATCACTACCTCGATACGTTCGAAGAGGATCTGGTTGAACTGGCGGCGAATGTGCTCAGGCGCTCGCCTGTAAGCATCGGCGCTTTGTTCGGCTAGGTCGATCGCCATGTCGATGAAGCGAGCGGCATCTCCGAGGTTTGCTGTGAGGTCATTGAGTTCGCGGTTGACTCGGGTGAGTTCTGTGTCGAGGCGCTT
>DATJCC010000106.1:0-13148 GCA_035514995.1 Microbacteriaceae bacterium | reverse complement strand
CCACTCACTTGAACTGTTAGAAGAAGACACGGGTGAGATACGCAGAGTCTATGCAGAAGAGATGGGGTTTGGTTATCGCGACTCCGCAATTAAAAGGTTTGAGCTTTCTGGTCTGGTAATCAGCATAGATCTGGTGCTTCTTAGATCGACGCCCGGTAGCGAAAATACAGTTCCAGTGAAACATGAGCAACTTGCTCGTGCGCTCAGCTGCCGTTTGGGAGATGAAGTGCTGGCAGCTTCAGTTCGAGATTCTGTGATTGAGTTGCGACGATCAAAAGGTATGGTGCTTGACGAAAATGATAGAGACTCTTGGAGTAGCGGATCATTTTTTATCAATCCCATAGTTTCTGCCGGTTTTGCGCGCACTCTTCCTGCCGATGCGCCAAGGTTTCCTTTAGAAGGAAAGCGGAAAACTCCAAGAGTTCTTCCGCTTTCGCAATTACACACTGTGGATCAGATAGAAAAGTATGAGTCCGATGAAGGGTATGTAAAGATTTCAGCAGCCTGGCTGATTGAACATTCTGGGATCGGACGAGGCTTTAGACTTCCCGGCTCAGGAGCGCAAACATCAACTAAACACTCATTAGCAATCACCAATCGCGGCGGCGCAAACGCAAGCGACGTCGCAGAGCTAGCGAGATTTATTATCGCACGGGTGCGTTCAGAATACGGAGTTGTTTTGGTCCCCGAACCTAACCTTTATGGGTTGGAACTGTAGCCTCGCCGATTCGCCTAATTGCATCGCGAAGCAACTCGGGGGTGCAACCCATGTTGAGCCTAATAAAACCAGCACCGTTCTCACCAAAACCAGCTCCGTCGCTTACATTTACTCGAGCTTTTTGGAGTATTGTCTGTGCAGGCGCGTCACCAAGACCCGCTTCACGCAGGTCTATCCAAGCTAGATAGCTCGACTGAGGTGGAGTGTATTTAGCTCCCGGAACATGCTCTTTCAAAAGGTTTACCAGCTCAAGAGAGTTTTCTTTAACCTGTTTAATAGCTGCATCTAACCAGTCTTCGCACTCACCAAAAGCGACCGTGTTAGCAGTGCGCCCGAGGATACTCACCGAATAGCCTAGAGAGATAGACAGGTATTCACGAAAAGAGTCTGGTGCGATTTCAGGGGGAGCATAAACAAATGCGCACTTTGTTCCTGCAACATTCCATCCTTTGCTAGCGGAAGTTACAACCACAGATGTTGCTCCGTGCTCGGCTGCAATAGGCGCGAAGGGGTTGAAATTGCTCGGTTCGTGCACGAGAGGCGCGTGAATTTCATCAGAAATTATGAGGGCACCTGATTGTTGCGAAGCAACGGCTAAAGCTTCAAGGTCTTTTTTGCTGTGAGCTATGCCGTGTGGATTATGAGGGTTTGAGAGGATTAGCGCGTGCACTCGCTGATCACCTGGAGCGTTGAATGCAGCAGCTAAAGCATCAGTGTCTATCCGCATCTGCTCACCCTCGCCGACAAGCGGTATTTCAACACACTCAAGCTCTAAGTCTTGCAGGTAGTTAAAAAATGATGGATAAACAGGTGTAGTTAAGGCAACTTTTGCGCCTTTGGGGACAAAATGGCGTAGAGCTGCTTTAACACCAAAACTCACATCAGGCGCTCCAAAAAAACTCTTCTGATCTGGGCTCCACCCCCACCGTTTTTTTGCGAAAGAAGAGAAAGCTGCGACAAGATCAGTCAAATCTTCGGCGTAACCCAAATCTGAGCGCTCTATTTGTTCGACAAGAGCAGAAGTGATCCTCTTATCGACAGTAAAGTCCATCTCTGCAATAAACATCGGCAAAACGTCTGTTTGGCAGTTGGCCCACTTAATGCTGGTTCGTGTATCACGGAGCATTTCAGTTGAGATTTTTGATATTCCGAGAGCGTTCTCAACATTGATTTTAGAAGTCATGCTTCTATCGTGCAGTCATGCGTCACATTTGTCTAGCTGGCATATAAGCACCCGTAGGGCAAATATAAGACCAGCTAATAAAACTCGCAGGTAATTCATAGCAAATTGTCAGATACTAGCAGTATGACAAAAGGACCACGCATATTAATTGTTGATGATGAGCCAAATATTAGAGAGCTCCTAAGCACTAGCCTCCGATTTGCAGGTTTTGGAGTGCGGGCAGTCCCAAACGGTGCCGCCGCGATTTCTGCAGTTATTGAAGAAGAGCCAGAGCTTATTATTTTAGACGTGATGCTCCCCGACATGAACGGGTTTAGTGTCACCAAGCGCCTACGCGCATCAGGCTATAACGCTCCGATCCTGTTTCTAACAGCTAAAGATGGAGTAGAAGATAAAATACAGGGCCTAACCGCCGGTGGCGACGACTACGTAACCAAACCTTTTTCGCTTGACGAAATAATTGCCAGAATCAAAGCAATCTTGCGTCGCACAACTCAAGAAGAAGAAATTGCAACTCTCGCAGTCGGTCAAATTCACTTAGACCAAGACACTCATGAGGTCACCGTTAACGGCACACAGATTGAACTCTCCCCAACCGAATTCAAACTCTTGCGGTACCTCATGTTAAACCCAGATAGGGTGCTATCAAAAGCACAAATACTTGATCACGTTTGGGAATACGATTTCAACGGAGACGCAGGAATAGTAGAATCCTATATCTCCTACCTGCGCAGAAAACTTGATCCGTTGACTGAAGAACCGCTGATCCACACAAAACGTGGCTTCGGCTACATGCTTAAAACCAGCGACGGGCAGTAAGCAAATCACGTGGCGCCCAAGGCCAAAGCCTCACTCACGGAGAAACTAACAAAAGTTTCACTGCTCACGAAGATGACTGCGGTCACAGTATTCATCCTCACGCTAGGGCTATTCGTCGCCGGAGCAGGAACGCTAGCATTCCTGAAACCCCAGCTGACTAAAATGCAAGAAGATGACCTGCGCCGCTTATTAGTAGATCCGACCGAGGCGCTCGCAGTGGGCGCAGACCCGCAAGCACTCACTCGAAATGATGTACTTTTTGCGTCAGATAGATTTTATATTGCGGTCTTAGATGAATATGGTGAGCTACTGATTGATAACTTTAGTCAATGGTCTGGAAGAAACAGCCCACCTGTTCCCGCTTTAACGATGGATTGGGCGCAAAGGCAGGGCGATAGGCCTTTTGAACTAACCGGTAGTGACGGCTCCCAATGGCGTGCCGTTGCTTCACCAATACAGGGAGCCGGCGTTAGCGGCGTAATAGTTTTTGCCTCTTCAACAGCCATAGTAAATCACGTAATGGCAGAGTATCTGACGGTCTTTTCTGGATTTGGGATAGCTGTTATTTTATTGGGAGCAGCCCTAACAAGGTTGCTCGTTATAGCGACATTTGAGCCGCTTCACGAGGTGGAACGTACTGCACTAGAAATCGCAAAGGGTGACTTTTCGAAACGTATTTCTGTGCAAGCGCCTGAAACTGAAGTTGGGCACTTAGGCCAGTCTCTTAACGTGATGCTCGACACTATGGACGAAGCAATCGCTGATCGAGCGCACACAATTGATCAGATGCGCCGCTTCGTGGGTGATGCCGGTCATGAACTGCGCACGCCTTTAGTGTCTGTGCGTGGATACGCTGAACTCTACCGAATGGGTGCGCTACAAGACCCTGAAGATATAGGGCAGGCCATGGGGCGCATTGAGGGCGAAGCGATCCGCATGGGCGACCTCGTCGAAGACCTGCTTGCTCTTGCCCGGTTAGATGAGCGAAGGCCTCTTGACTTGCAGCCTCTTGATCTTGTGCCAATAGCCCAAGACGCTGTGCTTGACGCACGAGTTCAAGACCCCAACAGAGCGATAAACGTGATTATTGATGACAGTCCGGTAATCGTTATGGGAGATGAGCTTAAAGTTCGTCAGGTTATGTCTAACCTCCTCGCCAACGCATTACGACACACCCCATCAGAAACACCAGTTGAGTTGGTTGTCGCTCAACTGCCGGGAGCTAAGACCGGACAGTTTGAGATTGTGGATCACGGTGAGGGAATCCCCGAGCAGTTGCGCAGTAAAATTTTCGATCGTTTCTACCGCTCCGACACCTCGCGCAACCGTGAGACCGGAGGCTCTGGCCTTGGGCTCGCAATTGTGAGATCTATCGTTGCTTTACACTCCGGCTCAGTGAGTGCACACGACACAGACGGAGGAGGGGCAACCTTCAGGGTTGAGCTACCATTAGCTGAAGTCTGACTCTTTCATGATTGTATAAGAGTAACCCTGTTCGGCGAGGAAGCGTTGCCTGTTTAGGGCAAAGTCTTGATCTACTGTGTCAGAAGCAACGAGTGAATAGAATGATGAAGTAGCACCATCTTTGTTCGGGCGTAGAATTCGACCCAACCTTTGCGCCTCCTCCTGCCTCGACCCAAATGAACCTGAGATTTGAATCGCAACTGACGCGTCAGGTAGGTCGATAGAAAAGTTGGCTACCTTTGACACAACTAAAGTTGGGTGGATCCCATCACGAAACTCCTGGAAGAGTTTCTCGCGCTCGCTGATTGGGGTTTGCCCGGTTATTAAAGGAGCATCGAGGAGTCTTGCTGTTTCATCTAGTTGCTCAAGATATTGACCAATTACGAGTGCGCCTTCTCCCTCATGCTTTTTGAGGATTCTTTTTATCAGCGGGTCTTTTGCACTGGAACTAGCAGCGATACGGTACCTGTCAGCATCTTCTGCTGATGCGTAATGGTAGCGCTCATCTTCGGTTAAATCTACGCGAATCTCAAAACATGCCGCCGGTGCTATGAAACCCTGCTGTTCCAGATCCTTCCAAGGAGCGTCGAATCTTTTAGGACCGATAAGGCTAAACACGTCAGACTCTTTACCGTCTTCACGCACCAAAGTAGCAGTTAAACCTAATCTTCTACGAGCTTGAAGCTCAGCAGTTAGTTTAAAAATTGGGGCAGGCAATAGGTGCACCTCATCGTAGAGTATCAACCCCCAGTCATAATCGCTGAGCAAAGAGAGGTGAGCGAACTGCCCCTGCCGTTTGCTAGAAAGAATCTGGTATGTGGCAATCGTGACTGGTTTTACTTCTTTTGAAGAGCCAGAGTATTCACCGATATCATCTTCGGTGAGGGAAGTGCGTGCGAGGAGTTCTGAACGCCACTGCTTCGCTGAGACTGCACCGGTCACCAAAATTAGTGTGTGCGCTTTAACCTTTGCCATCGCTCCCGCGCCAACGATAGTTTTGCCAGCGCCACAGGGTAGAACGACTACACCTGACCCACCCTCATAAAACCGATCAATTGCCTGGAGCTGGTAGTTGCGCAACTGCCAACCATCTTCATTTAGTTCAATTTCATAAGGAGTCCCGGGGGTAAAGCCGGCCAGGTCTTCGGCAGGCCAGCCCCTTTTTAAAAGAACCTGTTTCAGCTCACCGCGAGCCCACGGTGCAATTTTTATAGTTGTTTCATCAACCTGATCTAAGAGGAGCTGCGCGACAGACTTAGCGCCTTTAACTTCACGCAAGATAATGGGATCGTTAGCCGTAAGCACAAGCTCATCATCTTTACGCTCGATACGCAGCTTCCCGTACCTATCCATCGCAAAAGAGATTTCAGCACTGACATTTGTTGGAACTGGAAACTTAACAAATCTATCTAAAGTGTCGAGGACTTCTTTAGATGTGTGGCCCGCTGCCCGAGCATTCCACAGGCCGAGTCTGGTTAGGCGGTAAGTGTGAAAGTGTTCGGGTGCTCTTTCCAGTTCAGCAAACACGGCCAACTCGTGTCTTGCTGCTTCTGCTTCGGGGTGTGCAACCTCTAACAGCACTGTGTGGTCAGACTGCACAATTAAGGGGCCTGGAGTAGTCATCATTACAGCTTAACCGTTGTAACCTACGAGCTTCTTGTTATCTAGAGGACCATCTTGCAGATCGATATTCGTGACTGCTTTAAGCGGGATCACCAGTTCTCTTTCTCTGACCTGATCAAGTGCTCGAAAGCGGTCTTTTGATACAGAAAGAGGGGTTACTAAAAGCGTTTCTGCGACGTCATCTATAAGCAGTGTTATGTAAAGCTTTGCTTTGCTGCGCTTCGCTACTTCTAATACGATGAGAGTTGAATAATGGGGTTTAGTTTTAATCGTATTAAGTATTTTTCGAGCGGTCGATTCAGCTATTGAGCTAGTTGAGACGCTCTGTTTTAAAACCTCTTTATCCTGTGGTTGCTCAGGCTGATCTGTAGTTTTTTGAAACTGTGCAGTCTTAAAATCAGCTGATTCAGTCTGCCTGGTTTGTAGCTCGCTGAGCATGAAGGTGAGGGGTTGCGGCAACGGAGTTAAAGAGATATCTCTTAGAAAGGATCCGATTTCTACTGGGTCCCAACCGTTTGCGACTGCTTGCTTTATGGAGTCAGGGCTGATTTGTAGAGTGGTTGCGAGACCTGGGGTAACGACGTGGACAAGCTCCAACAGTTTTAGTCCCTGCTCGGGTTTCAAGGGTCCGGTTGCGATCACACTGAAGTCTGGCTGAATTATCACACCAGAAACTGTTTCTGGAAAATGAGCTGCGGCGGCTTGGAAAGCCTTTGCAGGTTCTTCTTGCAAAAGTAGCTGGATGGCTGGATGGAAGTTCCCATCGTTGGTTATGCCTAGAAGCTCGCACATTTGCACAAAGTTTTTAAGCTTTTCGCGGTATTGGTTATCTATTAACGGGTGGTCATCCAAGATGCTATTGAAAGTAGAAATTAGGTTTTTGTCAGGAGAAAGCTGAACAGATATCAATTCTGGTGCGTTACTAATGATCAATTGTGCAAAATGTAGCCATCTTGCATGGTGGTCAGAGAGAGCCCATTCATCTGAGTTGGCAGATGGTACAAGCTCTATTTTCGCACTAGCGGGAGACAACTTTTGTTTGGGAATTAGAAACCCGGCTACCAATAAAGCATCAAGCAATAAAGACGTTTCTTCGTTAGAGCTGTTAAAACGCTCACCCAATTGTTGAATCACTGATGCAGGTGCGCTCCCAGACTGGTTTAAAGAAAGCGGTTGCCGGGATATTTCTCTGAGCAACAGAACACTTTTTTGTGTGCTCGTGAATGTGCGGTGAATGTCATCTGAGCTCTCGAAGCTTGGTAGACGCCAATCAGTTTTGGCGGTCTCTAACGAGTCATCTAGCTGCGGCTTTACAGCTTTAAGGTGGCAGGGAGAGCCGTTATGTATCCCTAGGAGTCCTAAAGATAGTAAAGAAGCCAGTGTTTGTTCCGATCCGATCAATTCTTTTGACCGGAGTGCTCCGATCTGACTGTAACTAAGCTTTTTTAAAGCTTCTTTGATATTAGAGGCACTGAGTAGCTTTTCGACCAGCTCAAGTATTTCAATATTGAGAATCTCTCGCGCTTCTAGGCGGTTCTCAAGTAACTTAGCAAGAGAAATCTCGTCGAGTTGAGAAACAGCGTTGAGAAGCGCCAGGGTGTCTTGTAGCACAGGCTTAGCGATTCTTTTCGTCTCCTAGTGAACGTAAACGTCGATTCCTGGTCACTAAAACAAGCGCCAAAACTAGTCCGAATCCGACGGGTAATCCAACATAACCTACCCAAGTAAGAACTGGCCAAAACCCAACTGCCAGTGTCTGTCTGCTCACTCCGAGCAGGGCTGCAATTAGCGTTGCAAAAAATGAACCGACAGATGCGACAATTAAAGTAACTGCTGCATAAGCTAGGAAGCGTTCTAATGCGCTTGGGGTGGAAAGATCTCGGCTCATTCTTATCAGGTTACTCTGGCAGGCTGAATATTGTCTTTGTCACACGATAGACTTGCACGGTGTAATGATAAACCCTGATGTATGAAAGGGAGACTGACATGCCAAGCGGCAAAGTAAAATTCTTCGACGAAGAGAAGGGTTTTGGCTTCATCTCGGGCGATGATGGAGGCCAGGTATATTTGCATGCCTCAGCTCTGCCCGACGGTGTAACTGTTACAGCTGGCACTCGCGTCGAGTATGGTGTTGCTGATGGCAGGAGAGGCCTTCAGGCGCTCTCTGTGCGAGTAATTGACGCCCCACCAAGATTGGCTAGAAAGCATCGCAAGACCGCTGATGACATGGCGCTTATAGTTGAAGACTTAGTGAAGCTTTTAGATGGCGTGGGCGAGAAGCTAAAACAGGGCCAATACCCTGAGCGAAAACACTCGCGCAAAGTGGCCACCCTGCTGAGACGGGTTGCAGATGACTTCGAAGTTTGAAACAACCGATGTCGACCCTGATCTATTAAACGCAGGGGAGGTCGCACTTAGCGTTTTATTTGAGTTTGCGCAGATGGAACACGTAGGCCCGCAAACGGGTGTTGTTGCGCATGAAGAAAACCTGGTCACTCTTTTGTACGAGTCTCTCCTGCCGGGCTACCCGGGCTGGAAGTGGGCTATAACCGTAACTAAAGCAGAGCCAAACGCGCCAGTTACCGTCTGTGAGACCCATCTGCAACCCGGTGAAGACTCGCTTTTAGCTCCAGAGTGGGTGCCATGGTCTAAGCGTTTAGCTGACTTTCGCGAAGCTCAAACATTACAAGCCGTTCAAGAGGCTGAAGCGGCTAGAAAAGCGGCTGACCAACTTCGTGAAGAAGACGAAGTTGACCCTGCAGATGATCTCTTAGAAAATGACTTTTCTGACTTCGATGATGAAATTGATGGAGTCGATATTGACCTCTTCAACGATAACGAAGAAGAGTAGCTTTCCAAGGGCTAAGTCAGATGCGTTCTAGAACGTAGTCTAAAGACGCGATCAGAGCCTGCACATCGCTCGGATCAATTGCCGTGAAGGTAGCGATTCGTAGCTGGTTGCGGCCGAGTTTGCGGTAGGGCTCTGTGTCAACAATCCCATTTTCGCGAAGTATCGTTGAGATTTTAGATGCCGGTATGTTTTCCTCAAAATCGATTGTGACAACGACCTGCGATCTGTCTTGAGGGTTAGCAACAAAAGGTTTTGCACCCTCGGTTTTCTCTGCCCAATCATAAAGAAGTGAGGAAGATGTGCGTGTGCGGGCATCGGCCCAAGAAAGACCGCCATTTGTGTTGATCCACCGTATCTGCTCATACATTAGGGCGAGCGTTAAAATAGCGGGTGTGTTCAGCGTCTGATGCAATCTAGAGTTAGTAACCGCGCCCCACAGGTTTAACACTTCTGGAATATAACGACCACTACTGACAACTTTTTCGATTCGCGCAATCGCGGCAGGAGAAACCAGAGCAAACCAAATTCCCCCATCAGAAGCGAAGTTTTTCTGGGGCGAAAAATAGTAAACATCCACTGCTTTTGCGTCAAAATTGATGCCACCTGCTGCGCTTGTTGCGTCAACAACTGTGAGCGCATCAGCGTCAGCGTGAATGCGAGAGACTTCAACCATGACACCCGTTGAAGTCTCATTTTGAGGGTATGCATAAATATCTATCCCTGAAACTGGTTCAGCAAAACTTCGTGCACCTGGGGCTGCTGAGCGAATGTCAGGTTCCAATAAAAATGGTGCTTTGCTTGCAGCTGTCGCAAATTTTGCTCCAAACTCGCCAAAGGCTAAGTGCTGACTACGATTAGATATCAGTGAGTGCACTGCTGAATCCCAAAAAGTTGTTGCTCCACCGTTGCCGAGTAGGATTTCGTATCCCTCCGGAGCGTTGAAAAGCTCCAACAATTCAGCTTGAATACTTGCCACTAAATTTTTTACGGGCGCCTGTCTGTGCGAGGTTCCCATGATTGATGGTGTTAGTGACTGCATAAAGTCAATTTGTTCTGCACGAACTTTAGATGGCCCACACCCGAAACGGCCATCGGAGGGAAGCATAGAAGAGGGGATTGTGATTTCTGACATACTACAAGTTTAAACACCTGAAGAATGTGAAACTGTATATCAAGTAACCGGTAGGCTATATTTCGTGTAGTGGTAAAGCTATGCGAGTGTGAGGGATAACAATGGTAGATCTGATAGACACCACTGAGATGTATCTGCGCACGATCCTCGAGCTGGAAGAGGAGGGTGTGCCGCCGTTGCGCGCTCGAATCTCTGAAAGGCTGAATCACTCCGGGCCAACGGTTTCGCAAACCGTTGGTCGCATGGAACGAGACGGTCTTGTAGTTGTAACCCCTGAGCGCAGGCTCGAGCTGACAATCGAGGGCCGTGAAAAAGCTATTCATGTGATGCGCAAGCACCGACTCGCCGAACGCCTGCTCTCTGACGTTATCGGGCTCGAATGGGAGTTTGTGCATGAGGAAGCATGTCGTTGGGAACATGTAATGAGCGAGCATGTAGAGCGCAAACTCTTAAAAATGCTTGGCTACCCAACTGAATCTCCTTACGGAAACCCGATACCTGGACTGGCAGAGCTTGGGATTGAGACAACTCAAAGCGCAGCTCAATCTCGCAGCTCGACCAAAATATTGTCTGTAACAAAGCTACTAGAAGATAATAAGACAGCTACCGCCACTGTGCGTAGGTTGGCGGAACCTGCTCAAGTCGATCCTGAGATGTTAGTGAGTCTCGCTGAAGCTGGAGTTGTGCCGGGTAACACAGTCAAGTTCGAGGTCGATGGCGAATATGTGAGGGCGCAAGCTGAAGGCGCTGAAGCGGCCATCGAGATGCATCAAGATTTTGCCACATTCATTTTCGTAGAAGCGTAAAATTTTTAGATTAAACATGAAAACAGCATATGTATTATTGCGGTAGGAGGATCTGGTGAGCACATATACCCCAGAAAAATATGTGGCTGAAGTGAAAGCTATCGCCCATCGACGAGACGTGCATCAGCCAGAATATCTTCAAGCAGTTGATGAGGTGCTCACAAGTTTGGCCCCTGTGCTACGCGAACACCCTGAATATATAGAAGCCAGAGTTTTAGACAGATTGATTGAGCCTGAACGGCAAATAATGTTCAGAGTTCCTTGGTTTGACGACGATAATCAGGTGCGTGTTAATCGTGGGTACAGAATTCAGTTCAGCTCTGCGCTAGGCCCCTATAAGGGCGGTATCAGATTTCACCCCAGCGTTAATGTTGGGATTATTAAATTTTTGGGCTTTGAACAGATATTTAAGAATGCTCTTACCCGACAGGGGATAGGCGCGGGTAAAGGCGGTGCTGATTTTGATCCGCGTGGTTTAAGCGATACGGAAGTGATGCGTTTCTGTCAAAGCTTTATGACTGAGCTTTATCGGCATATTGGCGAGCAAACCGATGTGCCCGCTGGAGACGTTGGAGTCGGCGCAAGAGAGATCGGTTACCTGTTTGGTCAGTATAGAAGGCTTGCTAACCGCCATGAAGCTGGGGTGCTAACGGGTAAAGGTAAACTTTGGGGCGGAGCAGAAGTGCGCACTCAAGCGACTGGTTATGGGGCCGTTTATTTTGCTGAGCAGATGCTAGCTCAAGCCGGTAGCGGAATTCACGGTAAAACAGCGGCTGTTTCAGGCTCTGGAAATGTGGCTATCTATGCTGCTGAAAAAATCCAGCACTTGGGAGGTAAAACTGTAACTGTTTCTGATTCTGGCGGTTACATCGTTGATGAAGACGGTATAGACATTGATCTGCTAAAACAGATTAAAGAAGTTGAACGTGGCCGGCTCAGCGAATACGCGAAACGGAAGCCATCGGCACGGCACATAAAAGGGGGATCAGTTTGGGATGTGCCCGTTGATTATGCTTTTCCGTGTGCAACTCAAAATGAGATTTCTAAAGATGATGCCCTCACGATGATTAAAAATGGGGTTAAGGCAGTTGTAGAGGGCGCCAATATGCCGACGACGCCCGAAGCGATCGAATTGCTGCGTGACGCCTCTGTGCTGTTTGCGCCAGGTAAAGCGGCTAATGCTGGAGGCGTCGCCACTTCTGCATTGGAGATGAGCCAAAACGCGGCTCGCTCGCGTTGGGATTTCGGGAAGAGCGAATCTAGACTGCACGCGATCATGCGGGACGTGCACGATTCGACTTATGAAGCTTCGCAGCGGTATGGCAGCCCTGGAGATTACATTCTTGGAGCCAATACAGCATCTTTTGTGATGGTTGCTGATGCGATGATTGCGCAGGGTCTTTGCTGAATCCTGTATACACCTAAACTAAAACTTAAAGGTTTTTCGAGCAGAACGTGACAATTTCGTTATATTAGGTTAACCTGGACAAGGTTTTAAGTTTGCTAACCGCAATTTCAAGTTTTTATTAATCAACGTTAGGCGACAACATTGGCTCAGACAGACAGCTCAACAAATAGGGCTCAGTCAACAACCAAGCATAATTCGATAAAAAAGGTAACCAAAACAGCGTTTGCTGGGCTGGTTAGTGCCGGTCTAGTAGGCACTTTTGCTCTCCCCGCATACTCAGCACCTCAAGCTCCAGCTGAAGTGCAGTATGCAAGTCAAGCAGCTCAGACATTAAAAACATTAGATTTGCCTGAAACAGAGTTTGATATAGCGGCTCTCGCTGTAGGCGAAAATGTTGAACTGCTTGAAGCAGAGCGTTCGGCAGAGGAAGCCAGACTAGAAGAAGAGCGTGAAGAACAACAGCGTGCATTGGAAGCTGAGCAAGCACAAGCTTCTCAGGAAACACAGCAGGCCGCTCCCGTTCAAGCTGTGTCATCTTCTGTTCCTGCCGGCGCAGGCGCTTCGGGAATGGTTGGTTCAGCCTTCTCGCAACTTGGTGTAGCTCAAGACTGCACTGACCTTGTGCAGAACACCTTGGCTGCTATGGGCAGAGACACTCGACGTGATCACGGCGGCTATGACCGCGGTCCGGGGCTGGGCGATTGGACTCAGTTCGGCACTGTTCTTCCGGGTGGGTCTGAAATTCTTCCTGGTGACATCCTCGTTTGGCAGGGCGCTCACGTTGCAATCGCAACCGGCGGCGGCATGGCTGTGCACGGCGGAGTGGGTCCTGGTGGTCTCGGAACTGCACACATGGCAGTTAGTGCTGCATATGCTGGACCAGTCCCAACTTCGATAGTTCGCCCTAACTAATTTTATTTGATGAGTTTGGCCCGGTAGGTAATCCTCCGGGCCTAACTCATTTGTAAAACGATTGCAAATATTTCTGTACAATAGTCGAGTATGCCTCAGTAGCTCAGTGGATAGAGCACTTCTCTCCTAAAGAAGGGGTCGTAGGTTCGATTCCTACCTGGGGCACTATTCCAATTTGTTGTTTTGCTTTAAAAGATCACGAATTTCTGTGAGAAGTTCCTGTTCTGTAGGC
>DATJCC010000105.1:0-16566 GCA_035514995.1 Microbacteriaceae bacterium | reverse complement strand
CCCTTGAGCTTGACCGTCTGACCACTGGGTAAACTCGCTGTGGGGTTCGCGCCAGAGAGCAGGAGTGGTTCAACACCAGCATCCATTATTTGCAGAAGAGCGTTTTCTGTCGCTTGTGTGATCCACTGCATTTTCGTTCCGGGGCGGAGCATGTCGTTGCCGCCACCGTTAAAGCTAAGCAGAGTGGGTTTGAGGTTTAACGCTGCTTGTAGCTGCTCATCGATGATAGCTTTTAAGAGTCGACCTCTGATGGCCAAATTTGCGTAGAGAATTGTCTCACCGGTTGCGTTAGCTATCCCCTGAGCTACAAGGTCTGCCCAACCGCGCACTCTATCGCCGTCAAAACGCCCACCAGGTAAGGTGTCACCTACGCCTTCTGTGAAGCTATCGCCTATTGCAACATATTTTATTTGTTCGATCATAAACAAAACCTACGCGAATTTGACTAAAGTTTGCGGTGATATAGACAGCAGTTCAGCTAAAGAGGGTAATTGGCTCATAATAAAATCTTTCCTGTGCAGTAACGGCATCAAAGCTGATTTAAATTAATGGTGCTCTGATGCTTTCAATGTTTGTAAAAATTAATCTTTGATCCACATCCTTTAGCCCCATCAATCATATTAGATTTTTAATTTCTTCGAGAGAGCTAGTCTAGGTCTACGTAAGGCTTAGCTTCGCCGCTAGAAGACAGGGAATAAAAAATTTAATGGAAGTATTTGGTTTTGGTAGTCTATAAACTTCGAAATAGGTTTTGCTTGGTTTCGGCAGTTCGCAAAACTCTAAATTATCGTATACGCTTCAACAAACCTCATTCAGGAGAACAAATGTTAGAAGAATCAAAGATCGCTGCAATTGCCGAAGACCTTTTGAGGGCTGATGAAGAAAGAACTGTAATACCGTTAATATCGGCCAATAATCCTGGCATGACCATTGAAGATGCTTACGCGGTGCAGAAGGTGTGGGCAGACAGGCGCGCTAAACAGGGTGCTGTAAAAGTCGGGCGAAAGATTGGGCTGACTTCAAAAGTGATGCAACAGGCTACTGGTATCGATGAACCCGACTACGGTGTAATTTTTGACGATATGGTGTTTGATTCAGGAGCGGTAATTGAGTATGACCGTTTTTCAAACGTACGCATCGAAGTTGAGATCGCCTTTGGTCTGTCAAAACCGCTCAAAGGTCCACACGTTAATGTATTTGACGTGCTCGCCGCAACATCATTTGTAGTCCCAGCTCTTGAGGTGCTTAACTCACACGTTGAATTTGAGGGGCGCACAATAGTAGACAACATCAGCGATAACGCAGCCATGGGCGTTATGGTTCTTGGAGCGCAACCGACAAATGTGCGGGACGTGGACCTTAGATGGGCTGGGGCTTTGCTTTACAGAAATGAGTCAATTGAAGACTCAGGTGTTGCAGGAGCAGTCTTGGGGCACCCCGCGCAAGGAGTTGCCTGGCTCGCAAATAAACTCGCCGCTCACGGGCAGTCTCTCGAAGCGGGCGAGATAATTTTGTCTGGATCGTTCACGAAGCCAATGTGGGTTGAGCGTGGCGACACTGTTCACGCAGAATTTGGAACGCTAGGAGCAGTAACTTGTCGGTTCGGATAAACCTTCCACAAACTTTAAAAGATAAAATTGCAGCGCGCGAAGATCCGCTAATTGGGCTGTGGGTTTGTTCTGGTAGCACTATTGCGGCAGAGATAGTGGCTTCTAGCGGAGCAGATTGGGTGTTACTTGATACTGAACACTCGCCGAATGGGCTTGAATCTACTCTGGCGCAACTCTATGCGATGTCAGCATACGAGGTGACTCCCGTGGTCCGACTCCCATACGGTGACACGGTACTGGTAAAACAGTTTCTTGATCTAGGGGCACAAAACCTGTTGATACCAATGGTTGACTCGGCGGAGCAAGCTAGAGAAATTGCTAAAGCTGTGCGCTATCCCACTGGTGGGGTGCGTGGGGTTGGCGCTGCGCTGGCGAGGTCTTCTAGGTGGAACCGGGTAGAAAACTATCTACAAAACGCTAGAGAAACGATCAGTTTGACTGTGCAAATTGAATCGGCGGCAGCTGTTAAAGAGGCTAGAAGCATACTTGAGGTAGACGGGGTTGACGCCATTTTTATTGGTCCTAGTGATCTTGCCGCCTCTATGGGGCACTTAGGTGTGCAAAACCATCCTGAGGTTGTGCAGGCAGTTTTAAATACAATTGATATCGCAAAATCTGTAGGAAAACCGGTTGGCGTTAATGCATTTGTCGAAGCAGACGCCCAAAAGTATTTAGATCGGGGAGCTGAATTTGTTGCTGTTGGCGCAGACGTTGCTATCCTCGCAAGAAACACAGAGTCCTTGGTAGCCAGTTTCAAAAAAGACGCAACCCCAAACTCTCGCGCAAGCTACTAAACACAAGCTACTAAATATGGGCTACTAAATATGGGCTACAAAATATGGGCGATTAAATGTGGGCGACTAAATATAAATGGCTAAATGCGAACGATTACATATAAACGACAATGGCAAAAGTGATTTCGCGTGCAGCTAAGCCCCGATATTAGTCCCGATAGATGGGTGGCAGATGAGTTTGAGCTTCAAAGCTATGTGCGAATTGGAAGGCCTAAACACTTTATTTGGTTGTAGCCTTTGTAGATGAGTATCGAAACAATAATTGCTGGCTGGCAGGAGTCGTTAGGTGAGGTGCTCTCACTAAACATTTCTGAAAATGATGCGAATAAACAAACAGATCTGCCCGGATGGTCTGTGCGCGATATTCTTGCCCACCTCGTGCACCTTGAGAAAGTGCTCGCTACGGGTGTTGATCCCGCGGGAGAAAGCCCAAAGGGAAAACTAGATAGCAATTACACGCAACGTGGCGTTGATGCTTTTCGTTCTCTTACCGTCAAGCAACTGCGGGATCTATTGGCTGAATTCGTCGAGATGCGCAAGGAGCAACTCTCGACATCTTCATTAGAGGTTGATATGCCCGGTCTGTACACACCTGACGGCGTGAGTTGGGATCTCGAGACGCTATTGAGAAATCGCACAGTCGATGCATGGGTGCACGAGCAAGACCTGAGACGCGCACTAGATCTTCCTCTGCGCATTGAAGGTTTAGCAGCTACTACAACGCTAACGACTTTTGTGGCGGCACTCCCATTTGTGATTGGCAAACGTGTTGGTCTTGATGCAGGCCATCCTGTGCGTTTCAAAATTCAAGGCGCGTTTAATTTTGACCAAACCATCGAGGTGAGCGATGCAGGGAGAGCAACTGCAACTGATAACGCACCCCTTACAACCCTCACCATGAGTGATGAGGCTTTTTTCCTTTTGGCCGCTGGTCGCACCGATTGGAAAAGCATTGCTGTCGAGATATCGGGTGATGCAGAAGTTGCCAAACTATTGCTAGACAATCTAGCCATCACTCCTTAGCTTCAAGATCCTCTACTCTTGCTATCTGGAAGGTTAAGGAGAGAACTGCGCCCTGAGTGAATCTTTGATCACCTTCGATTTTCGGCGCCTCTTAGCCATCGCGTAGTGCGTATAAGTGTCAAACGTTTCTGCTCGAACTTACTGTGAAACTATAGATGTTGTGAATCTATAGATGTTATTTCTGTGCTGAAAAGACGCCCTCAAAATATTTGCTTAACCCCTCTGTGTCATCGAAAGAGAAGATTCCTGCAACATAGTGGTCAGGGCGCACCACGACAACAACGCCTTCGCGGCTTACGCCACGCTCTATGAAGATGTCTTCTTCAGCGATAGCGGCATATACCTTTTCGTAATCAATGAGTTGATAGGGCCCAGAAAGAGGCAAAAATAATTTATGCACGTCTGAGATATCAACGTCATGGTGCTCCTGTTGGTATACCGCTTTGACGTCAAATACTGAATCTAGATCTTCTCCTGCTGGAGTGAATCGCTTCACAGGAGATGAGTCGTCGTTTAGCATCCACTCAGCCCATTCGTTCATCGCTACGGCTGTAGCGTCTGCAAAAGCGTAAATGCGGTAGCGGCCGTCTGCCCTGTGGTGGTGGCCCAGATGCACAGTTACAGCGTCAGCTACGCGCACGGTGCTGACAGATTTGAAGCGCTTTCCGATTGTGAACTCGGAGGCAAGCTGCTGATTGTGGGCTTCTGTTGTGAGCATTGAGGGTTGATATTGAGTCATAAACCCGGCCGGGAACTCTGCAGTTGCGACATAGAAATCTTCTAGTTCTGAAGGCGAAGCGAATTCTTCCGGTTTTTTAGCCATCATGGTAGACCATTCACGGTCGAAGTCGATCAGGTTTTTGGCGATCACCTGACGTTCGTCTGAATAGCTTTCTAAAAGCTCTTCTGGGCTTCTGCCTGCAAGCACATAGCCAAGCTTCCAAGCTAAATTCCAGCCGTCTTGCATTGAAACGTTCATGCCTTGGCCGGCTTTTGCGCTGTGGGTGTGGCAGGCGTCACCCAGTAAAAACACTCTTGGTTTACCATCTGGTGAAGTCGCGGCATCGTCAAACCGGTCAGTGAGCCTGTGTGCAACCTCGTAAACGCTGTGCCAAGCAACATGTTTGACATCGAGTTTATAAGGTTGCATTATGGCCTGTGCTCTCGAGATGATGTCTTCAAGCGGCGTCTTGCGCACCTTCCCACCATCATTTTCGTTTACCTCGCCCAGATCTACATACATGCGGAACAGGTGGTTTCCCTCGCGAGGTATGTGTAAAATGTTGCCGCCGTCGTGCGATTGGATCGCGCATTTTTTGCGAATATCAGGAAAATCGGTAACCGCGAGAGTGTCCATGACTCCCCACGCGTGAAAAGATTGTTCACCTTTCAGGGAGCCGCCAATTGCATGGCGGACCCCAGAGTGAGCTCCGTCGGCTCCGATCACATACTTTGCTCGTATAGTGCGCTGCGCTCCCGCGTTTGCGCCGGAGGTTGCAATAAGCGTGACAGCAACTGGGTGCTCATGGCCTGGATCAACCTCGAGTGTCTTGAACTCCCAACCAAAGTCAACCTCTATTCGAGCGGGGGAATTCTTGGCATATTCTGCAAAGTAATCAATGACTCGTGCCTGATTCACTATGAGGTGGGGGAACTCGCTAATTCCTGTTGGATCATCTGGGGTAACTGCAGTTCGAGTAATGCGCTTCGGATCATCTTTTCCCGGTTTCCAAAAAGCCATCTCGGTTATTTGGTATGCCTCTTGAATGATCTGCTCAGCGAAGCCGTAAGCTTGAAATGTTTCAACGCTTCGAGCTTGGATTCCGTCAGCCTGTCCGATGGCAAGACGTTCACCCCGACGTTCGATTATGCGGGTGTTGATTTCTGGAAACTGTGCCAGCTGCGCTGCTGAAATGATCCCGGCTGGCCCAGAACCTACAATCAGCACATCCATTTCATCGGGTAGCTCAGAAGGCCTATCAACCCCAACGCCCGCTACGGGTTCGACACGAGGGTCGGTTGAAACGTATCCGTGATGGTGAAACTGCAATTTAACTCCTCAGCGAGCAACTAACTGGTGTTCAATAGTTGAACAAAGCATTCTAATAATGTAAAACTATTGATAGAGTAATCTTTTTTCTCCTCGATTGTCAAGGCGAAGGGTGTGTAGATAGTGCCACAATCAACAGCTGATCAATTATTAAGCTCTGGTTCCCAAACCCTCGCGAGAGGTTTGCGAGTTTTAGAAATATTGGCTGACGCACCCGGGCCACTTTCGGTAAATGAATTAGCCAGTCAGTTGGGGGTGCATCGATCCAATGCTTATAGGCTTTTACGTACGCTCGAAGAGCACCGATTTGTGGTGAGAAGAAAAGACGGGTTAATCAGAATCGGACCTAAACTTACTGTATTAGCACGGGGAGTTGCTCCTGGGCTTGCGGAGGCCGCGAATGGACCGATTGCCGAGCTGGCTAATAGTTTAGGTATGACGGTTTTCGTCGCGATATTAGATGACGATGAAGTTATCACTATCGCAAGTGCTGAACCGGCTAATGCTAACGTCAGTATTTCGCGAAAGCCGGGAACTAAACATTCCGTCTTGATCGGAGCGCCTGGCCACACGTTAGAAGCAGAGCTCAGCCCAAAGGAGCGCGAAACAATCTTAGGAAGTCGTATATATAGTGCAGGAGCTGAGCTTGCGCGAAAAAAGGGTTACGCAGAAAGCTTCAATGAGGTTATTGATGGGGTGTGCTCAATCTCAGTGCCGCTCTCTGTCGCTGGTGAGGCTCTCGCCGCTGTAGCTTTGGTTCACTTTTCTCGCCCAAAAAATCCTGAAGAGTTGGCTGATGAACTACTTCTAACAGCAGCAAAAATTTCACAAAATTATCACTAGAGTTCTCCTGTTGTAGAATATGGGTGTCCAGCGTTGGCTGTTAATAAAACAGTTCACGCAGGCGTTCGAAAAAGGGGCGCTTAACCTTGCAGGCGAGACATACACGGTCGTTTTTCAAATGGAGAATAAGGATCAGTGATGACTGAGTCAAGCTATGTAATTAAAGAACTTGCAGACGCATTGGCAGTGTATGCGAAGCAGGTATTTGGTCTTATGGGTAACGGCAACGCCCATCTAATCGATGAGCTAATTAAGCGAGATTGCGTTTATACTGCAATGCGGCATGAAGCCGGAACTGTAGCTGCAGCAGATGCTTTTACAAGAGTTTCTGGTGAACTGGCGATCGCCACCACTACATATGGAGCGGGATTTACCAACTCCCTAACGGCTCTCGCAGAAGCGGTTAAAGCGCGGGTGCCAATGATCGTCGTAGCAGGGGACGAGCCGGTTGGTTCACCACGTGCTATAGACGTTGATCAAGAAATGCTCACGGTCGCTCTAGGCACTCGAAACTATAGGATTTCTGAAGGTAATGTAACACGCACCGTCAAAAAAGCTGTGCGTTTCGCTCTCCAAGTGCGCAAACCTGTTGTTATTGGGATTCCATACGACCTGATCAAGGGAGCAAAAAATTCACCTCTTGCTGAAATAGAAGACGGTACTCTTCGTGATGACTTCAAGCTAGACGATCCAAATCTCATGGCTTCGCTAACTCAGGCTGTTATGGGTGTAGAGGGTGTTGAAAAACCAGAAACAGTGCCTTTAAATACACAAACTATATCGCTTAAAGTGCCGGCGGTAAGTTCAGTTCAAGTCGAAGAGGCAATTGAGGTTTTACGCTCTGCAAGCCGCCCTCTCATATTGGCAGGCCGGGGAGCTTGGCTTGCGGGCGCTGAAGAGATCATCACAGAAACCGCTCACGCTCTCGGAGCGGTAACTGCCAGCACAGCTCTTGCTAGAGGCATATTTCAAAACCCAGAATACGATTTAGGGATCACAGGCGGGTTTGGAGCGGAAGTCGCAATGGAAATTGTCGAACAAGCCGATGTTGTGTTGGTTGTAGGTGCGAGCCTCAACCAGTTCACGATGCGGTTTGGCGATCTCTTTGGAGAGGGCGCTAAAATTGTGCGAGTTGATGTTGATGCTGTGAGCCCACCAAGCACTAATCTGCCAACGAAACACACACTAGTGCAGGGTGACGCAAAAGAAGCACTCCAGCTTATACTTGCTGCGCTACGTGACGAAAAGCACGCGCCTTCTTCTTGGCGAGATGAAGTTGCTCTGAGAATCGCGTCGGGGGAGACCTCGAATCGAGAAACTGGAGTAAAAGAAAATCCTTCAGGTATTTGTGCCGACGGTCTTCTCGATCCTCGTCAGGTAGCAATTCGCATAGCAGAACTTTTGCCGGAGGATATCCATATCACTCAAGACGGTGGTCATTTTATCGGGTGGGCTAACATGTTTTGGCCGGTTAAATCGCCTGAACGTTTGATTATGGTGGGCACCGCATATCAAACAATTGGTCTCGGTTTTCCAACTGTCGCTGGTGTGGCGCAAGCAGTGCCCGAGTCTACGATTGTTCTTTCAACTGGTGACGGTGGCGGCCTTATGGCTTTAGCTGATCTTGAAAGCGCAGTGCGCACAGCGAAGAGTTGCATAATCGTCGTTTGGAATGATGCAGCTTATGGTGCTGAGGTGCACCTTTACGGTGTGATGGGGCTTAATGAAGATCCAATGCATATACCGGCAGTTGACTTCGCGCAGGTTGCTAAGTCTTTTGGAGCTGATTCGGTTAATGTGCGCACAATGGCAGATTTAGATGCCATAACTGAATGGAAAGATCGCGGGTCGAGGGGGACTCTTGTGCTGGATTGTAGGATCTCAACTTCTGTAGTTGCGCCTTATCAAGAAGAAGTTCAGCGAGCAAACGGCCTTTAAGAACAACCTCCAAACACACACTTCACATTCTATCTAGGATTATATATAATCGTAGATACAAAGATGTTCAGAGGTGTTGCTAGAAGGAGTTAGATAAGTATGACGTATAAATTTGAAACCCCAGGCAAAATCATTGCGGTGCACCTTAGCTACCACTCACGCATGAATCAGAGAGGTCGCACGCCTGCTAATCCGTCATATTTTTTTAAGCCAAGTTCTTCGTTAGCGCCAAGTGGCGGAAGCATAGAGCGCCCTGCAGAAACGGAACTCTTGGCGTTCGAAGGTGAGATCGCTTTGATCGTAGGGAAACCCGCTCGTAGAGTTTCTCTCGAAGAAGCTTGGAGTCACATTTCTCATGTCACTGCAGCAAACGACTTTGGTGTTTACGACATGCGCGCAGTCGACAAGGGATCAAACGTGCGCTCTAAAGGCGGGGATGGCTTTACACCAATCGGGCCAAACGTGATCTCCACTGAAGGTCTAACTGAAGGTGACTTTCGAGTGCGCACATGGGTTAACGGTGAGCTTGTTCAAGAAGATACAAGCGATCAGATGAAATTCACTTTCAGTCAATTGCTTGCAGATCTCTCACAACTTATGACTTTAGAAACTGGAGATGTCATTTTGACAGGCACTCCAGCTGGTTCAAGTGTTGTTATGCCAGGAGACACAGTTGAGGTTGAAGTTGATGTTCCCAGTGCAGCTGAGACGCTCACAAGCGGTCGCCTAATTACTAAGGTTACGCAGGGCGAAGCGACATTCGCTGATTTCGGAGCAGCTCCGGCAGTAGATGATACCCAACGTATAGAGGCGTGGGGTAGTAGAGAAGAGCACGCAACCGCTGTGGACGCGGGCAGAGCAACAGAGCTGGATGATCCGGTAGCGCTTACAGATGAAATTCGAGAAGTTTTAAATGGAGTGGCGGTTGCTACAGTTTCAGCATCTCTGCGTAAACGCGGTTATGTAGATATTTTCATAGATGGTGTGTACCCAATAGATAGCAAGGACCGCATACTGGGCGTTGCTAAAACACTCCGTTTTATTCCGTTCCGGCCAGATTTATTCAAAAAATATGGTGGTGGATACAACGCGCAAAAAAAAGCATTCGACAGCGTTAACCCCGGCGAAGTTCTTGTTGTCGAAGCGCGCGGAGTTCCCGACACTGGGACTGTTGGCGACGTGCTGGCCCTTCGCGCTCAGGTGCGAGGAGCAGAAGGTGTAGTAACTGATGGCGGGGTGCGAGACTTTGCAGAGGTGCAGGGTTTCAAACTACCGGTGTTTGCGCAAGGGGCGCACCCGAGTGTGCTCGGAAGGCGACACGTGCCCTGGGAAACAGACGTGACGATTGCTTGCGGCGGCGTGGCCGTGCAACCTGGCGACATCATAATGGGCGACAGAGATGGAGTTATCGTGATTCCGCCTCACTTATTAGAAGAAGTGGCTCATGAAGCGGCTGCTCAAGAAAAAGAAGATGCCTGGATAGCGGAGCAGGTAGCGGCAGGTCATGAGGTTGACGGGCTCTTCCCAATGAACTTGGAGTGGCGAAAGCTGTACGAAACTTCGCAAAAAGAGTCTTAAATGAGCGAACAATCAAAATCAGAACTCGCCTATCAGCTGATCAAGAAGCGCATAGAATCTGGAACATACATGCCGGGTTACCGACTGGTGCAAGCTCCAATCGCCAGTGAGTTGGGAGTGTCAGCGGTTCCGGTGCGCGAAGCGATTCGCAAATTAGAGGCGGAAGGTCTCGTCAGTTTTGAAAGAAACATTGGGGCGCAGGTCGCACTGATCAAAGAAACTGAATACCTTCACACAATGCAAACTCTTGCACTCGTAGAAGGGTATGCGACTGCGCTGTCGGCGGAAGATATCACCGCTGAAAAAATTGCGGAGGCTAGAAGCATAAACCAGGAGATGCAAAAAAGTTTAAGCGCCTTTGACCCGACTAGGTTTAGCGAGCTAAACCTAGAGTTTCACAGCGTTTTGTATGAAAGTTGCCCCAACCCTCACGTTTTAGAGCTTGTGCACAGGGGCTGGAACCGGATGCGTGTTTTGCGCAACTCATCGTTTAGCTTTGTGCCAGGTCGTGCTGAGGAATCCGTTAAAGAACACGAAGAGCTTTTGAGACTAATCGAGCGCAAGGCGACTGCTTCTGAAATAGAACATCACGCTAGAGAACACCGCTTAAAAACGTTACGCGCTGTCATGAAGCACACTAAAAAACCTGTAGCAGTGTAAGACGACATTAGTGAACGTCAATAAATATTAAATTTTATTAACTTTTAAATTTAAGGAGAAATAATGACACAGAATAAGCCGGCAGATTTGCCAGATAAGATTCGCCACTATATTGACGGTAAGTTTGTCGATTCCGTTGGTGGCGAAACATTTGATGTGCTTGACCCTGTTACTAACAAAACCTATATTCAAGCCTCTGCTGGGCAAAAGGCAGATATTGATTTAGCGGTCGAGGCTGCAACGCGCGCATTTAAAAAAGGTCCATGGCCGAATATGCTGCCGCGGGAGCGATCACGAGTTATGCACAAGATTGCAGACATTGTAGAGTCACGAGATCAGCGTCTTGCAGAACTCGAAAGCTTCGACTCCGGTCTTCCGATAACGCAGGCGAAAGGTCAGGCCCAGCGTGCTGCAGAGAACTTTAGGTTCTTTGGAGACTTGATTGTTGCGCAACACGATGACACCTTTAAAGTTCCGGGTCGTCAGATCAACTATGTGAACCGCAAACCAATTGGCGTTGCTGGTCTCATCACGCCATGGAACACACCTTTTATGCTGGAGTCATGGAAGCTCGCACCAGCACTAGCCACAGGCAACACCGTTGTTTTGAAACCGGCAGAGTTCACTCCTCTTTCTGCGTCTTTGTGGGCAGAAATATTCCGTGAAGCGGGTATGCCAGACGGTGTGTTTAACCTTGTTAACGGAATCGGGGAGGAAGCTGGCGATGCGCTTGTTAAACACCCAGATGTGCCTTTGATCTCATTCACTGGGGAGAGCCGCACCGGGCAGATTATTTTTGCTAACGCAGCTCCTCACCTAAAGGGACTATCGATGGAGCTTGGTGGTAAGAGCCCGGCGGTGGTCTTTGCTGATGCTGATTTAGAGGCCGCGTTGAACGCAACCATATTTGGAGTGTTTAGTCTCAACGGTGAGCGTTGTACCGCGGGAAGTCGCATCTTGGTGCAGCGTGAAATCTATGACGAGTTCGTAGAGAAATATGCTGAGCGTGCAAAGAACGTGATCGTTGGTTTGCCGTCTGACCCAGCTACAGAGGTTGGGGCGCTCGTGCACCCTGAGCACTACGAGAAGGTCATGAGCTATGTTGAGATTGGAAAAAGTGAGGGTCGTCTAGTAGCGGGTGGAGGTCGACCTGAAGAATTCCCAACTGGGAACTATGTAGCGCCAACTGTTTTTGCAGATGTGAAGCCTGATGCGCGGATCTTTCAAGAAGAAATTTTTGGTCCAGTAGTTGCTATCACACCGTTTGACACAGAAGATGAAGCGCTAGAGCTTGCAAACAACACCAAGTATGGGCTTGCGGCCTATATCTGGACATCAAACCTTAAAAGGGCGCACAACTTTGCGCAATCCGTTGAAGCCGGAATGGTATGGCTGAATTCGAATAACGTGCGTGACCTACGCACACCATTTGGTGGTGTTAAAGCTTCAGGATTGGGTCACGAGGGTGGCTACCGCTCGATTGACTTCTACACAGATCAGCAGGCTGTACACATAACTCTCAATGAGGCTCACTCACCTCGCTTCGGTGCCGGCAAATAGCGTTTCAGGCAATATAACAAGTTAGGAATATGATATGTCAGCATTTCAAGATGGAGTAAAAACATCTTCTGGTTTTTATGTGCATGCTGAGGCTCCAATTTACTCGGATAACCCCATCCCAACGCCCAAATCACCAGCACCAGACATTCTACGTTGCGCATATATGGAGCTTGTGGTCACCGATCTTGCTGCATCACGTAATTTTTATGTTGATGTGCTGGGACTTACTGTCACAAGCGAAAACGAAAACGCAATATACTTGCGCTCGATTGAAGAGTTCATTCATCACAATCTTGTTTTGCGCAAAGGCGACACTGCGGCCGTGGCTGTATTTTCGTATCGAGTCCGTGCTCCACAGGACTTGGACAGGGCAGTCGCTTTTTATGAAGAACTAGGGTGCCGAGTTGAGCGTAAGAAGGAAGGCTTCGTTGAAGGGATCGGTGATTCGGTGCGGGTTGAAGATCCGCTTGGTTTTCCATACGAATTCTTCTATGACGTCAAACACGTAGAAAGGCTTGCTTGGCGATATGACCTTTATTCTCCAGGTGCACTCGTACGTTTAGACCACTTCAATCAGGTGACTCCTGATGTGCCGCGCGCAACCAAGTTCATGCAAGACCTTGGGTTTCGAGTCACAGAAGACATTCAAGATGAAGATGGCACAGTGTATGCTGCGTGGATGCGACGCAAGCCGACCGTGCACGATACCGCAATGACCGGAGGCGACGGGCCACGCATGCATCACGTCGCTTTTGCAACACATGAAAAGCACAACATTTTAGCTATATGCGACAAACTTGGGGCGTTGCGCATGTCAGACCATATTGAGCGCGGACCGGGCCGGCATGGCGTTTCAAATGCGTTCTACCTCTATCTGCTCGACCCAGATGGGCACCGAATTGAAATTTATACGCAGGACTACTACACAGGTGACCCAGACAATCCAGTTGTCACCTGGGATGTGCATGACAACCAGCGCCGGGACTGGTGGGGAAACCCGGTAGTGCCATCGTGGTACACCGAAGCGTCACTTGTACTTGATCTAGATGGCAACCCGCAACCCGTAGTGAGCCGCACAGATAATTCTGAGATGGCGGTTACCATTGGCGCGGATGGCTTCTCCTACACCCGTGAAGGCGACGACGCGAAGGGTTTCAAACTAGGCAACCAGCTTTAGAAACCAGCTTTAGAAACCAGCGTTAGAAACCAGCGTTAGAAACCAGCGTCACACCCTAACACCCGGTGCCAAGTTGAGATTGGTTTAGCCGCGTTGAGATTGGCTTAGACTGGTTGAGATCGGGTTAGAAGAGAGCGTTCACGTCTTCTAGGCCGCGCATCGCGTTGTAGTCGAGAGTGACGCAGCGGATTCCACGATCCTCAGCTAGTGTGCGTGCCTGTGGCTTTATTTCTTGAGCCGCAAAGACTCCTTGCACTGGAGCCAGCAGAGGGTCACGGTTCATAAGCTCAAGGTATCTTGTCAGCTGCTCGACCCCATCGATTTCGCCGCGGCGCTTAATTTCTACAGCAACAGCCACACCTTCGTAGTCGCGAGCGAGTATGTCAACAGGGCCGATCGCGGTCATGTATTCACGCCGCACCAGCTGATGCCCCTCGCCCAAAATCTCTATTTGGGCTGCGAGTAGCTCTTGCAAATGAGCCTCAACTCCGTCTTTTTGCAGACCCGGATCGACACCAAGGTCGTGGCTAGAATCGTGTTCAATACCAAAAATTGAAATAACAAGCTTGTCAGCAGTCTTCGTGTTTGTAACCTGCCAAACTTTGGTTATGCCAGCGGCAACCTGTTCAGCAGTCAATTCGAGTTCAGCTAAAGAGCACGGCGGGCTCATCCAATTGAGTGGCTTGTATGATCCACCATCAGCGTGCACCAAAACGCTTCCGTCACCCTTGATCATGAGCACACGTTTGGCTCGGGGCAGGTGAGAGGTTAGCCGCCCAGCATAGTCAACGGAACAATCAGCAACAACAATACGCACGAACAATATTGTACGTGGTTAGTTCTGATCTTTTACAGCAGCACTCCCAAACCAAGCCAAAACGATGATGACTGCGAGCATTAAAAACGCGATGCGAAAGCCTAAATGATCGCCCATCACACCAAAAGCAACTGGCCCGCCAGCGTATGCGGTATAACCGATTGTTGAAACCGCTGAAACCTTACTCGCAGCGGTGCGGGGGTCACTAGCGGCCGCGGAGATGCTGATCGGAAAGGCAAGAGCCGCCCCGGCACCCCAAAGAAATGCGCCGGGTGCTGCCAGCCAAGCGCTGGGAGATAGAGCAACGAGCAGAATACCTATAAACGCGCTCGTCAGAGTCGCCCGTAATACCTTTTTTCTTCCGAAACGAGACACAAATTTATCGCCAAACAACCGCATTATGAGTTCACCGGTGAACATTAGCGAAAGCATAAAAACAGCCGGTCCGCTTTCTAAACCATACTCATCAATAAAAGCCAGGGGCATCCAGTCAGCAGCAACCCCATCAGCGAGGCTTCCAGCCAGCCCAATGAATCCGAGTAGAAGCACAACTGGGTTGCGCCACACGCGCATCTTCGCTGATGATGCTGGTGGATCTTCAGTGGTAGAGCTTCGAAGGGTCTGTGATTCTCCACTGTTGTGAATTGCGGAGCTGTTGTGGGTTGGGGAACTGTGCTGGGTTGCGGAACTGTGCTGAGCGGGGGAAAAACGCAGAGCGGGGGAGGTGCCGATCCACCTCGACAAAAAGACTGTGGTTACAATAAAAATCGCGAAGGTACTAATCTGATGGGTCAACAACCCCAGTTTGGCGTGCTCAGCCCAAGCGCCAAACAGCACCGAAGCGATACCACCCACACTAAATCCCGCATGCATCACCATCATGCGTGAAGTGCCCGCGGCACGTTCAGCGTTTGACCCGCTTACATTTGTTGCTACGTCTGCTATACCAAAACCTGCTCCAAAAATAAAAAGCAAAGAATGTCCAAAAAACGCGCTACCGCTACCATCCAAAAGAAGAGTCCAGGTTGCTGCAGGAAGCATCACTCCCATGATCGAGATGCCCGCGATGATCACTACGCGCTCTCCGAGCAACACCACCAAGCGGCTTGCGATGAGGAGCCCACCGATCATGCCCACAGAAGGTAACAAAACCAAAAAACTCATTTCTGTGAGCGAAAGGTTAAGAGTCTCACGAATTGTTGGAAACCTCGTGAACCAGGTGCCCCAAGACGCGCCGAGCATCATAAAAACGATCATCAGTGAGATGATCCACAGTCGAGTTGTCTTTGAATTCATTTGGCAGCCCACCCCAACACGAGCCATTTGTCGCCGCGCACTCGCACCCACAAAGTAATGGCTCTAAGCAGCATCAAAAAGAGAGTAAAAGCAAGTGCTATAGCGGCGAGAGCGACAGCGCCGGTGGGAATAGCTTGCGTAACGATCCACAGCACGGGCAAATAAATTATTAACGCTAAAACACTCACGATTGCAAGATATTTGGAGTCACCTGCGCCCATCAACACGCCGTCTAATACGTAAACAACCGCACCTAGAGGAAGCGTTATACCGACCACCACAATCGCTGGCGGCAGAAGGACCAAAACAGACTCATCGCTAGTAAAAATTCTTCCAATCCATGGGCTCAACAGCGCAACGACTAGGCCAACTAGTACGCCGGTAACAACACCCCAAAAGAGAGTGCGATTAAGCACCAGTCGCGCACGACCAGCATCACGCGCTCCCAAAGCATCGCCAACTAGTGCTTGTGCCGCAACAGCTAGAGCGTCAAGACCAAAAGCCGTTATCGAAACGAGAATAAAAACTATTTGATAGCCGGCAGTTGCTGCTGCTCCGTGTGCCGCCGCAGCCGCAACCGTGAAGATTAATGCCAGTCGCAACCCCAGAGTGCGAATAAAAAGCCAGCTACCACTGCGCCCTGACTCTTTTAAACCCCTGCTCTCGGGTAGAAACCCAGCACCATGTTTTAGTGCGTGTCTTGCTACCACCACAACATACACCAGCACCATGCCCCACTGCGCAATAACCGTTCCCCAAGCACTTCCCGCTATGCCCCAACCTAAACCATAAATAAAAAACCAGTTGAGCAGGGCATTAACCGTAAACCCTATGGTCGCAACATAGAGAGGGGTGAGCGTGTCTTGCAGACCGCGCAACAACCCCATCGCAGCAAACACTATAAGCATTGCCGGAACACCTAGAGTTGAGATGCCTAAATAAATCTCAGCCTGATTAGCCACTTCAAAGTCGGCTCTAAACCCCGCAATTAGTGGCTTGCGCAAAACCCACATCAAAGTTGCCACCACTGCACCTAAAGCGAGTGCCAACCAGATTCCATCAATTCCCGCTTGCACAGCCTCGCGCAGGTTACCCGCTCCTCGCCTACGAGCAACGAGGGGAGTTGTTGAGTAGGCCAGAAAGATCATAAGACCAATGACAGTCGTGAGAATTGCAGACGCGATCGCTAGACCGGCAAGAGGGATCGCCCCTAGATGGCC
>DATJCC010000104.1:0-4594 GCA_035514995.1 Microbacteriaceae bacterium | reverse complement strand
GCTCCTGAGCCGGGAAGTCTAAAGCCTCGTCCGATCCCAGAATGTTCAATCAGCCAGGCTGCTGAAATCTTTACATACCCTTCATCGGACTCATACTTTTCTATCTGGTCCACTGTGTGTAATTTCGAAAGCGGTATGACTGTTGGTGTCTTACGCTTACCTTCTAGCGGGAACCTTGGAGCATCGGCCGGAAGAGTGCGCGCAAAACCGGCTGAAACTATGGGATTGATAAAAAATGATCCGCTACTCCAAGAGTCTTTATCATTTTCGTCAAGCACCATTCCCTTCGATCTACGCAGATCAATCACAGACTGGCGCACCGAAGCCGACGGCACTTCGTCTCCCATTTGACAATTGAGTGCACGAGCAAGTTGCTCATGCTTCACTTTAACTTTATTTTCACTCCCGGCCGTTGACTTAAAAAGCACCAGATCTATGCTGATTACCAGACCAGAAAGCTCAAACCTTTTAATTGCGGAGTCGCGATAACCAAACCCCATCTCTTCTGCATAGACTCTGCGTATCTCACCCGTGTCTTCTTCTAACAGTTCAAGTGAGTGGAAAGTTTCTTTGAGTTCACTACCGTAAGCGCCAATATTTTGAATCGGGGCGGCTCCTACCGCTCCGGGAATACCTGAAAGAGCCTCCAAGCCAAGCATGCCACGCTCGACACACTGCTCTACTAGTTCATCCCAGTCTTGCCCGGCTTCAATTCTGATTCTTACCCGGTCTTTTGCAAGTGTTTCATCTGCTATCTCGCTGATGCCGGAGGTGCGCACAAGCAAAACCGTGCCGGGGTAGCCTGCATCGCTGACTATTGTGTTCGATCCGCCGCCTAGTGGGAGCCACGGTTCACCAGACCCCATTAGTTCAGAGGCTAAACTTACCAAATCGTCTCTGTTTGAAGCGACCAAGATGTTATCTGGGGCACCACCAACCCGCATAGTTGTGAGGTCAGCGAAAGTAGGTTTTTTGTCGTTTTCTGTAGTACTATCGATCACTTTTCATGCTTTCGAAACCTCAAAGTGAGTTGTGATCTACCGAGCACGGTTAGCTCTCCAAATCGCACCTTCAAATCAATGCGCGCAGTTTGTGCTTCTTCATCAAGCTTCGCTACGACCGCGTCAACAGCAATTTTTGCACCCTGCTCCGCATCAACGGGAACAGGCTTTGTGAACTTAACCTGATATTCGGCAACTTCAACACCGGCGCCAAGCAGATCTGTAACTACCGAAGCTGCAGCGCCCATGGTTAACATGCCGTGAGCTAGCACTCCGGGTAAACCCACTGATCGAGCAAAATCGTCTCGATAGTGAATGGGGTTAAAATCTAACGATGCCCCGGCGTATCTAACAAGACTGTCACGTGTAAAAACGAATTCACCCTGAGCGACAGTTTCATCTAAGGTAAGCGCTGAAAAACTTGTTAACATTTCCACTATTATTCGTCTCCCCTCACAACGAGAGTAGACACAGCTGTCACGACGTGCTTCCCCGCTTCATCAACCATCTCACTCGACGCTGTCACCATAAAATGACCACCCAGTTGTTTAACCGAAGTGACTGTCAGAGTTGCAGTAATCTCGTCACCAGCAACAATCGGTCGACTGTATATAAATTTCTGATCACCGTGCACTACCCGCGAGAAGTCGACGCCAGCCTTATCATCTGCGAGCAACTGTTGCAAAGTTGAATCTTGAATTACGACAGCAAAAGTCGGCGGAGCAACAACATCAGAGTATCCAGCTTCTTTGGCTGCTGAAACCTCAGTGTGCAACTTAGATCCGCTAAAAACGGCTCTAGCGAACTCACGTACTTTTTCACGCCCCACAAGATAGGGTGCGGTGCTTGGGTATGTCTTACCTTTAATAGCTAAATTAACCACAAACCCAGTCTATCGATTTAACGACTCTTGCCTTAATCAATGACCACCTAAACACGTTGTTAGTGGTTGCTTAAAAGCGTGCTGTGCAACCTCAGTGGCAATCGGGCGCGATTTTTATGTTAATTTCATCATCTTTATGTTGATTTCATCAATTATTTTTATAAAGCATTGTGTCTTATATCTCAGAGTTACGGCCATCCCTCGCATACACTGGATCTCATGTCTGCAATTAATAAAGTTCTGGTTGCCAACCGTGGTGAAATAGCAGTGCGCATCATTCGCGCAGCTGCAGATGCTGGAAAGCTGTCTGTCGCAATCTATGCTGATCAAGACCGTGATGCGATGCACTCTCAACTCGCTGATGAAGCCTACGCTCTCGATGGGGCAACTAGCGCTGAAACATATCTCGATATAAACAAAATCATTAAGGTTGCTCTCCGTTCAGGTGCAGACGCTGTGCACCCTGGCTACGGTTTTTTAGCTGAGAATGCTGATTTTGCACGCGCTGTTATTGAAGCTGGAATGATCTGGATCGGCCCAGGGCCTGAGGCGATTGAGCGTTTAGGCGATAAGGTTTCTGCCCGTCATGTTGCAGAAAAAGTAGGTGCACCACTGGCGCCAGGCACTCTAAACCCAGTCGAAGACGCCTCAGAGGTGCTCGATTTTGCCAAACAATATGGTTTACCCGTCGCGATTAAGGCTGCCTTCGGCGGTGGCGGCCGCGGCTTAAAAGTTGCTTACAAAGAAGAAGAAGTTGCAGAACTTTTCGAGTCTGCCACCCGTGAAGCTGTTGCTGCTTTTGGGCGAGGAGAGTGCTTCGTCGAAAAGTATCTTGAAAAACCGCGCCACGTCGAAACTCAATGCCTTGCAGATCAACACGGCAACGTTGTCGTTATCTCTACTAGGGACTGCTCGTTGCAACGTAGACACCAAAAACTTGTTGAAGAAGCGCCGGCGCCATTTTTAAGTGACGAACAGACCGCGCTACTTTACGAGTCTTCTAAAGCAATAATGCGTGAAGTTGGATATGTTGGTGCTGGAACATGCGAGTTTTTAATCGCTAGAGATGGCACCGTATCGTTTCTTGAAGTCAACACACGGTTGCAGGTGGAACACACCGTTTCAGAAGAAATAACCGGCATTGATTTGGTGCGTGAACAGTTTCGCATCGCAGAAGGTGGAACCCTAGATTACGCTGATCCAGAAGCTCACGGTCACTCATTTGAGTTTCGCATTAACGGCGAAGACCCCGGGAATGGCTTCTTACCCTCACCTGGGACGGTCACCCAGTTCAATGCAGTCAGCGGGCCTGGAGTGCGTATCGATACCGGGGTCACAGCAGGTGACACCATTTCTGGTGCTTTTGATTCGATGCTCGCAAAACTAATCGTTACAGGAGCAACCCGCGAAGAAGCACTTCAAAGATCTCGCAGAGCTCTTGCTGAGTTTGAAATTCAGGGTTTACCAACCGTGATTCCTTTTCACCGCAAGATCGTTAACGACCCCGCTTTTACCGCAACTGACGGTGATTTTAAGGTTTATACGATGTGGATCGAAAACGAATGGGAAAATGACATCGAGCCTTGGGAGGGCGAACCAGCGAAAATCTACGCAGAGAAGCAACGCCAAAATGTTGTTGTTGAGGTTGAAGGAAGACGCATCGAAGTGCGCATGCCCACCAGTCTTTTACCGCTCTCTGATGCTGAAGTGACTCGTGGTCCAGCTCCAAAACGCAAAATATCGGCTGCCACATCAGGTGCGTCAGGCAACGCTATCACTGCGCCTATGCAGGCCACGGTCGTGAAAGTTATGGTTGCAGAAGGCGATAGCGTACTCGAAGGTGACCCTGTAGTGGTGCTAGAGGCTATGAAGATGGAACAGTCACTATTTGCTCATAAAAGCGGCGCAGTAGAAAAGCTAGACGCACCTCTTGGAACGACCGTCCCGAGCGGTCACCTGCTTCTAGAAATAGTTAGTAGCGAATAGGAACTACAGGAACTAGAGAAATTAATCGGCAAGGAACTACAGGAACTACAGATACTATTCGGCAAGAAACTGTTCTGCGAGGAACTATTCTGCGAGGAATTATTCTACGGTAATGATCCCCTGCATCTCAGGATGGGTCGAACACAGGTAAGAAAAGTCGCCCTGATCATCAAAAATATGGGTGTATGTTCCTTCTACCTGAAGCTCACTAACAAATGATCTATCGTTAGCGACAACGTCGTGTTTTTCTTTACCAACCCATTCCCATTTGACGGCCTGACCCGCTGAAATTGTGGCGCTTTGTGGCTCATAAAAGTTATCGCCTATGTATACGGTTAGCGCAATGTCTTTTGCTTGTTCGTCAGATGGCACTGGCACAGGAGCTCCTTGGCAACCAGCGATCGCCACCGCGAGCCCAACAGCTGAAAAAGCCGCACTTAGTTTCAGTATCTGTCGTCTGTTCATCTCAATCATTATTCTGAAACCGGCCTAACATGCATAGCTCGCGCAACATCGGTTATGGTGCCAGTCAGAGATGGATAAACTGCGAAAGCATCTGCAAACTGATCAACGGTCAAACGCCTTAATACAGCGATGGAGAGTGGGAAAATTAATTCGCTGGCCTTTGGCGCAACTATTACTCCGCCTCTGATAACGCCTGAGCTCTGCGAAGCAAAAAGTTTAACAAACCCCTCTTTAATACCCATCATTTTTGCGCGAGGAT